>JAJDZR010000140.1 GCA_022824545.1 Chloroflexota bacterium | reverse complement strand
CCGGTCAGGCTAGGGCAGCCCGCCCGCCCGTCGGATGCGGTGATGGTGGTTACGTTGGCTCCCAGGGGTTGGTGACGGCAACTCCCAGATATGCGAAGTCCCCTACGTTCCGTGTCGCGACGGCCAAGTCATGGGCCTTAGCGGTCCCGGCGATGAGCGCATCGGCTAGGTGCATGACTCGACCGGACCGTTGGGCTTGCGCGCGCAGCCGGGCGGCCCACTCTGCCTCTCGACGCGCCAGCGGCAGGAGGCGGTCCTCGTACTGCACGATGAAAGCCGACAATATGGCGCTTATTCGGTCGCGCCGTTGGCCAGGCGGCAGCAACTGCAAGCCGAATTCCAGTTCATGCAGCACGACCGGCGACAGCCACAGATTAGGCTGATCGGACACGAAGGCGATAACCCGTGGAGCCGGCGCGGCTTTGGCTATCTCCGAGACCACGTTGGTGTCCAGCAGAAAGCCGTTCACTCGTCCTCCTGGGTGATGAATGGGATCTCGCGACCAGGGTCGCGGCGACTGGGGATTTCGAGATCAATCCCCCGCGGCATGTTCTCGACCAGCCACTGGCCCATGGGTTTGCGCGGCGGTGCTGGCGCCGGCTGCCGCTCGGCCACGATAACGAAAGACTCTTTGGCACTGATACGTTGCGGCCCTTCCTCCGCGGCCAGTCGCAGGATTTCGGGCAGCCGCGCCTGAGCCTCGGCCACGGTCCAGATGCGCTGAGGTTTGATACGTTGGGCAGTCATAGCTCCTCCAGCCAAGGGGTACCATTCCACTATAGACTGTCTCACCACCCGGCGGCCACGCCTCATGCCTGTTCCGTGTTGTCGAGTGCCTGCATAAGCTGCCTGGTCTCGGATACGAGGCTGTCATCGCCGGCCTCTTGTGCTAGAGCCAATGCGGTCTCAAAGTCGCGTCGTGCCCCTGCAATATCACGTATGTCAGCCTTAGCAACGCCACGACCGTAATAAGCCTCGGCATAGTCCCACTGGAGGCGAATGGCCTGATCATAATCGGCAACTGCATCGATATATCGACATCGTAATCGGCGAGGGCATCATCGAATCGGCCAAGGGCACCCTTCGAATTACCCCGGTTGTAGTAGGCTTCGATATCGTTAGCATCGAGGTGAATCGCCTGATCATAGTCTGAGATGGCATCGTCGTGCCGACCAAGACTCCCCTTCGCATTACCCCGGTTAATGTAGGTGTTTGCGTTGGCTGGACTGTGGTGGAGCGCCCGATCGAAGTCAGCGATAGCCTCCTCGTATCGCCCGAGCATGCCCTTTGCATTACCCCGATTATTGTAAGCCTCGGCTAATTCTGGCTGTAGGCGAATCACCTGATCATAATTTTCTATAGCTTCTTGATAATATCCTTCCTGGTACTTTCGGTTTCCCGATAGAAAGTATGATTCAGGGTGCTCGAAGGTAGGTACCGGGTCAGATGCTTGGTTTACTGATGAAAAACCATACACATCTTTGAAAAGTGATTCCTCACGAATTGCATAAGTCGTCTCCAATTCTCTCCGGAGCTGCTCCTTATCCTCTTTTCCGATAACGACTCCACGAGCAGCACCTTCCGCAATAGATGGTCTCCCGATGACGAATAGACTGTTTTGAACAAGCACTCTTGTCTCCGCCTCTCCGGTGGCGATTGGCTCCCAAATCCATGGGCGAAAATCATCACCATCAGGCCCGCGGGAATCATCACGATCATGCGAGAGGAGTTTCGAAACGTCTTCCTCCATAACCATCTGATAACCCAATCTGCCAAATGCCAACGGATCGACCGTGTCGATGCAAAAGACTTTTCCGTCGCATTCTTTATTTTGACATGCAAACCACAAGGCAATCAATGGGCTATACGTAAAGTCAAGCAATCCAGTAGCCGCGCCGAAATGCTGTAGCTTTGCGAGAATTTCAAGATCAGCGAGTGTGCGACCATTATCCAGCCCGAAACCACGTGTTCGTGCCGGATCAATGAGCACATTTTGATGATACTCAAGATAGATCCTCGAGAAGGAGGGAACTCTACTCTCGTCATCGAACCCGTAGTGCCCAAGTAAACGACGGGCAGCACCTGACCGTAACGACCAGGATGAGTCTCCTTGACCACGGAAAGCATAGACACCAGGAACAGAAGGATCTTGGCAAACGTCTGCTAGATAGTCGTTGACCGTCTTGCCCATATTGCTAGTCCGGAACCCCTAACCCACACCATTCAGTCAGTCGGTCTTCTCGGCCTCGGCCTGCTGCTCTTGGCTGAGGCGGCGTGCCCACGGAGTCTCGGTGATGCCGCCTAGCATCCCGCTGGGCAGGAAAAACCGGCTCGAGGCCTGACCCCACGGCTCTGTCTTTGGTGCTTGGGCGATCTGCCAGCCGCGCTCGCCGATGGCGTCGGCAGCGGGGCCGACCGAATCCACCTCGAACTCGACGGCGAAACCGAGCGGAATACGCTCCACGGCATTCTTGTCGCCAAAGGTCGCTTCCGCCGCCGCGGCGCGCGACCACAGGCCGAAGTGGAGTACGCCCGGCACCTTGACCACCGAGTAGCCGCCGCCCGGCTGATGGTCCACGTCCAAGCCCAACACCTCGCGGTAGAACTGCGCGGCGGCATCAACGTCGTCCACAATCTCGGCAATTCCGGAAACGTGTCTAATCACGTGTCTCTCCTCCTCGGCAAGCACCACCGCGCTCGCGGCGGCCATCCCGCTCGTCACCTACAGTATAGAACTTCTGACCTAATCGTGCAGTTGCGCCCACCAATCAGCGGGAATGGTGAGACGAGAGGCCTACACTCCCCCTCCCTATCGCTTGGCGATGGAGAGGGTGCCGGGGGGTGAGGCCCGGCCTCCCTACGCTGGCTCCGCCTTCGCGGTGAGGCGCCAGAACCAGACGGCGGAGATACAGGTCAGGACGAGACAGCCGGCCGCGAACAGGAACGGCGCCCGTGGCGTCAGCTCGATCAGCTCGCCGGCAGCGATCATGCCACTGAGCATTCCCATGCTCCAGAGCGTATGCATCAGCGCCACCACCCGGCCATCGTCCACGCCGCGACCGAGCTGGCGCATGAGCGGCGGGACCGTCGTGGAGAGGCCCCAGGCGGTCATGGACCAGAGCGTGCCGGTCACGAACAGTCCGAGGGTCGCCGTGTGGAGCACCGCTGCCAGTATCGCGCACAGCAGAATCGCCACACACAGCGGCACGACCAGAACTCGCGCCCCCACGCGGTCCACGGCGCGGCCGGTCGCCAGCTGCGCTGCCGTCGCGGCGACCAGGCTGACCGTCCCGTACAGGCCCACGGTCGCCTCGCTCTGCGTCAGGCGGTAGACCAGCAAGGGGAACATCAGGCTGGCGGTGCCCCACGCCGTAGTCGGAAAGTATCGGATGGCGCCCAACGCCAGCACGTCGGCGCGGCGCAGCAGGCGGGTATACCCGGCGATGTCCCAGCGGCGCCATCCAGCTTGGGCTGGTGCTGGCGTGCGCTGCGTGGCCGGCTCCCGGGGCAACCACCGCAGGGCGGCGAGTGCCACGACCAGCAGCAGCCCGCCCGATGTCCAGCCGACGGCATGAAAGCCGGCGAACGCAGCCGCCAGGCCGGCCGCATACGCTCCGAGCGCTTGACTGGCCGTGCGTCCCAGGAAATACGCCGCGGTGGCCGTGCCCAGCCGTTGCGCCGGACTGACCGCGAGCAGGTAGCTCTGGCCGCCGGTAGAGACAAAGCCGGCAGACGTTCCGGCGATCACCGCCAGCGCCAGGAGGTGCCACGGCGTCTCGGCAACGAGCAGGAACGCGCCGCTGATCGCCAGGAAAAGACCGATCACCAGCGCCGCTCGCCGTCCGACGCGGTCCGCAACCACCCCACCGACCAGAGCGAAAATGGCGCTGCACGCCATCTTGATCGCGTTGACGGCCGCCGTCAAACGTGGCGGCTGCCGGAGAAACCCGTCCACGTAGGCCGCGAGGAGTGCCTGCGTGGGCGACGCGGCCACCCCGGCGGCAAAGACGAGGCCGATAAAGACAATGGTGCGCGTCGTCCAGAGTGGCGGCGCCGCGGAGCCGCCCGGAGTGCGGGGCGCGTCTTTACCGCCGCTCCGGCTACTCACCGGTCAGACCAGTTCGTTTTGACTACGCCACGCAATGACCATAGCTCCTACCCCTGCGTGGCCCCCACCCTAACCTTCCCCCGCTGCGGCGGGGGGACCATAGGGAGGCCTGTCCATCCTGGTGCTGACCATCACTCGCCTCAGATAGACTCCCCCTCTCTATCGCTCTGCGATGGAGAGGGGGCCGGGGGTGAGGATATGATAGCATCCCTCGACAGCCAGCCTCTCGATGGCACCGAGAAGCACTGTCGAAACGCACCGAGGTAGGGGAGTGATGTTGCTGCGCGGTCGTGATGTCGTCACCGATGAAGCGGTCGAAGTCGAAGTTGCCGATACCAAAATCCAGGCCGTTCGTCCGCTGATACCCTCAGAACCAGGCGCAGCCGGCGAGACCGGCCGGCCGGCCATCGGGGACGGCGACTGCTGGCTGGCGCCGGGCCTGTTCGATATGCAGGTCAACGGCTTCGCCGGGTACCACCTCTCTGCCGAGGACGTGACCCCGGCGACCGTGCGGGGCATGATCGAGGCGCTCTGGGCCGTCGGCGTGACGCGCTGCTGCCCGACGGTCGTGACCGGTTCGTTCGGCGGCCTACGTCGCTCCCTCGCCGCGATTGTCGCGGCCTGCGACGAGGACGCCGCCATCGCCGCCACCGTGGCCATGATCCACATCGAGGGACCGTACATCTCGCCTGAGGACGGGCCGCGCGGGGCGCACAATCAGGCCTGGACCCGCCCACCGGACTGGGACGAGTTCTGCTACCTCCAAGAAGCGGCGCAGGGCAAGATCGGCCTGGTGACGCTGGCCCCGGAATGGCCCGGGACGACCGACTTTATCGAGCGGCTGGTCGGGGCCGGGGTCAAAGTCTCGCTCGGCCACCACGCAGCGACCGCCGAGGACATTGATGCCGCCATCGCGGCCGGGGCAACCGTGTGTACGCACCTCGGCAACGGCGCCCACGCCCAGCTCCCCCGCCATCCCAACTACATCTGGGAGCAGCTCGCCCGCGACGAGCTAACCGCCGGGATCATCCCCGACGGTCATCATCTGCCGCCGGCGGTGCTCAAGTGCTTTGTGCGGATCAAGGGCATCGAGCAGATTGTCCTGGTCAGCGACGCTTCCCACCTAGCCGGCCTGGCGCCGGGCGTCTACTCGCACTGGGGCGGCAATCAGCAGGTGGAGTTGACTCCCGAGGGACGGCTGCAACTGGTCGGGACGCCTTACTTGGCCGGCGCGGCGCTGCCGCTCGTGGCCGGCCTGGCGAACGTGGTCCGCTACACCGACGCCTCCCTGAGTGAGGCCGTGCATATGGCTACCGCGACACCGGCTCGCGCATTGGGTCTACCCGCCCCTGCTTCCTCGCCGACGGTCGGGCAGGTAGCGGACTTGGCGGTGCTCCGCTGGGACCCGGCAGTCGGCACCATGACCGTCGAAGCGACCTTTGCAGCGGGCACGCTGGTCTATCGGCGGGCGGCGTAGCCCCGGCCCCTTCCCCCGGGGGCCGGGGGACTAGCACAACCGCTGCACATCGCGAAAGGAACACACGACCGATGAGTCAACCGGTTATCCGCGCGGCGCTGCTCGGCTACGGGATGTTCGGCGCCGATGTTGTCGTCGGGTCGCTCTGGGACCTGCACCGCAACGGCATTGCGCCCTATCTCGACCGCATCGGGCTGGACGACTTCAGCCGCGATTACCAGGACGTGCGCTTTGAGCTGGTCGCCGTCGGCACGCGCAGCGAGGCGTCGGCGCGGCGTGCCGAACGCGAGATGGCCGCGGCTACCGGCGGCACGGTGCGGGGCTACTGGGGTGAGACGCCGTGGGAGGATATCCTGCGCCACTATCCCGACCTCGACGTGATGCTCGTTTCGACACCGGACCACCTACACACCGCGCCGGTCCTCGCGGCCCTGCGGCGCGGTGTCCACGTCATCGTCGAGAAGCCGATGTGCCTCGACGTACAGGAAGCGGACGAGATCATCCGGGAAGCCGAGGCCCGGAACCTAATCGTCGGCGCGGACATGCACAAGCGGTACGACCCGGATCACCTGCGAATCTTCGAGGACTTGGCCCCGCAGCTCGGCCAGCCGCTCTATGCCCGGGGCGTGCTCGAAGAGCCGCTCGAAGTCGCTACCGACATCTTCAAGTGGGTGGAGGACAGCGATCCGTTCACCTACGTCGGCATCCACTGGCTCGATCTCTTCCTGCACTTCCTCCGGCTGACCCCGGTGAGCGTCTACGCCGTCGGCCAGAAGGGGCGCCTCCGCAGCGAGTTCGACAAAGATACCTTCGATGCCGTGCAGGTGGTCGTCACCCACCAAGGCGGCACGGCCATCACCTACGAGAACAACTGGCTCACGCCCGCCGATTTCGAGGGGCCGGTGAACCAAGACAGTCAGCTTGTCGGTTACTACGGCAAGGTCGAGTCCGACAGTCAGTATCGCGGCCTGCGCTACTGGATCGAGAACAAAGGCTCGCGCACCTCCAACCTGCACTTCTTCCGCAAAGTGCGCCGGCCCGACGGCTCGCTCGGCTCGCTCGGCTACGGCAAGGATAGCCTGGTGGACTGCCTGGAAAGGGTCTTCCGCCACAAGGTCCTGGGCACGCCGGTAAGTGAGATGGCCGGTACCTATCCCGACGCCGCCTCGCAGCGGTGGCCGACCATCGTCGTCCACGCGGCCAGAGCCGTCTTGCAGCGCAACTGGGAGCATATCGAGGCCGGCGCACCGGCCGTCGCGACGGCCTCGCTCGCCGCCGACTCGATCATCCTCCACGATCCTCTCCGCGGCGAGAACGTCGAGCTGCTGTAGGCGGCGGTGCGGCGGAGGCGAGTTCGAGGGCCACACGCCGGCGTGATACGACCAGCGCGCCGTCCTAGCATCTCGCCCAGGCAACCTCCCTTTCCGCGGCCGGGAAGAGCGATCAGTCCAGGGTGGTCCCTGCTAGAATCGAAGGGCTATGGCTGCTTGCAGAGGCATACTGCTGGACGCCGACAATACTCTCTGGCAGGCTACGAGAACGCCCGTTGAGGTGTGGCAGTCCGTCCTATCTGACATGGGAGCTGCGCTCGGCCTCCAAGACGTCGAAGCCTCTATGGCCTCGACGTGGCCTCGGTTCATGCCTCGATGGCACGGACTTGAGCTATCAGGCTCTCCAAACGATGATGTCGTGATCCGCAGCTTCTGGCTCGACGTCGACGCAGCGCTCCTCAATGAACTGGGCCTCGACTTGGACCTGGAGACTGTCGAGCGCGAGGCCAGCCGTCGTTTCACCCAGGTCTTCAAGCTCTACCCTGAGACGGTTACCGTTCTGGCACGACTGGCGCCTTCATATCGGCTCGCGATCGTTTCCAACAACTCGGAGCCGCTCCTGAAAGCGCGGCACCTAGGCATAGATAGGTACATCCATGCGGCGCTAGGCTCAATCCATGTGGGGCACCGCAAACCAATGCGGGAGATGTTCGAGCTGGCGCTGTCGGAGCTGGATGTGAGGCCCGAGGAGGCCGTGATGGTAGGGGACAACTGGGAGGATGATGTCGTCGGGGCCGTGAACGCGGGGATTACTGCGCTACATCTGCGGAGGGACGCGGGGGAGCCTACGAACCTTGGCGAGATCGGCGATCTTTGGGGGCTGGTTCGCTTCCTGGATGACCGACGTGAGGAGTGATCGGGCCTGAACAATGCCCACCCACCGCAGAGTATCGCTCTCGGTCATACGCGACCTCCTCGCTACCCGGACAGTCATACCTGCGAGGCAACGGTGAGGGTACCAGCCGACCGGCGGTCGGTACGCCACACCGCGCTGCCGTTGCCGGTATCATACTCCCGCCGCTCTCCATGACCGTCAGGAGCATCCGCTATGGCAGCAAACCGGCCCAACGTCGTCCTCTTTGTCAGTGACCGCCAGCACGCGGACACCATCGGCGCCGGCGGCACGGCCGGCATTGCCACCCCGCACCTCGACCGGCTGGCAAGCGACGGTGTGCTCTTCCAGCGGGCCTATACGACCTCGCCGATCTGCTCACCGGCGCGGATGGCGCTGCTCTCCGGGCGCTATCCCCACGACAACGGGATGGTGGCTAACCACCAGCAGCGTCCCGGTCCGGACCGGCTGCACTACCCCGCCGGGGTCAGCAATCTCGCCGAGTATCTTGGCGCCCTCGGTTACGTCAGCGCCTATTCCGGCAAGTGGCACTTGGGCAGCGGAGCAAGGCGGCCAGGCTTCGATGCCCTGTTAAGCGCCGGCAGCGACTACGATGTGGATTCGCCAGCGCAGAATGACATCCTCCGCCTGACCGACCGCCTGGGGATCGCTATTGGCGGCAAGCAGACCGGCTACGACGTTGACCGCGCTCGATTCGACCGCGCGACCAACGCCGGCCCACAGCTACTCCCAATGGCACACCATCCGTCCCACCTCTTCATGGATCGTGCCACCGCCTGGGTACGCCAGCGGGCGACCGAACCGGAGCCGTTCCTGCTGGTTTATTCGTGCCGCGAGCCGCACCCGCCGTTCGGCGCCCCTGAGCCGTTTCACGGCCGCCACCGGCCGGCGGACATGCCGCTCTCGCCTACGCGCCGCGACCCGGCCGGCGCGGGGTGGGCGGCCAAGCGCAGCGATCCGTTTCTGCGACGCAACGTCTCCGCGCTGACCGACGAGCAACTCCAGGTTGTGCGCGCCGCTTACTGGGATGCCGTCTCCTACGTGGATCACCTCGTCGGCCGCTTGATGACGGCACTGTTGGACACCGATCAATGGGAGAACACCATCTTCATCTATACGTCCGACCACGGTGAGATGCTGGGCCACCACGGCTTGTTCGGGCAGTATGCCGTCCTGTATGACGATGTCATCCGCATTCCGCTGATCGCCCGGCCCCCCGGCGGGCTGGGACGACCGCAGCGCAGCGACCGGCTGCTCTCGCACGTTGATCTCGTGCCGACCATCGTCCGCTGGTGCGGCGGCGACTCGCCCGCCGCGGCACAAGGCGCCGACGCCAGCGAGCTACTGCGGGGCGGCGCTGCACCGATCCACGATGGCGTGGTCGGCTCGTATCATTCCGCCAACTGGACCGACCCGATTACGCCGATGCGCGCCTGGATAACGGAAGAGTGGAAGTACGTCGCCACCCTGGACAGCACCGACGAACTGTACGACCTGGCTGCGGACCCGCTCGAAACGACCAATCTCGTCGCCGACCCGGCACACCGCGACACCCTGACCACCATGCAGCGCAGCCTCCGGGCCTGGCAGCGCGATACCGGAGATACGTGGCCCGAGGTCGTCCGGCCCTCGCCCGAGGACCAAGCGCGGCGGCAGCGTGAGGGCCGGGTACCGTAACGCGGTACCCGGCCCTCCGGATAGGGGAGACACCGCGATGACCGAAACCGCAACGAACGCCCCATCGGTGCCCGCCGGCTACGACGGGCCGCGAGCCTGCGCGTGGCACGAACTGACCAGTGCCGTGGACCTGGCAAATCTCGTGCTGCGCGTGCTGGGCGCGCCGCCGGGCGCACCGCCACGCTGGCCGACCATCGGCGGCGACTACGGCCATCTCTATCACGGTGACAATCTGCCCAACATTCGCGTCGTCACCCATCGCGGGCGGGTCGTGTCCTCGGTCGGTATCTATCCGACTGAGGTGCGGACCCCTCGCGGCACGATCTCGGTCGGGGGCATCAATGCCTTTGTCACGCACCCCGACCATCGGCGACAGGGCCTCGGCGGGGCCGTCTTGCGCGACGCGCACGACCGGATGCGGGCCAGCAGCCAGCACGTGGGCCTCCTGAGCACGCGCATTCAGGACTACTACCGCAAGTTCGGCTGGGAGAGCGCCGGGCGTCAGCACACCTGGGTCTTTGATCGCGGCAACGTTGACCTGCTGCCCGATCCGGCCGGTCTGTCCGTGTCGGAAGACTGGCGTCCGTACCTGCCGGAGCTTGTCGCGCTGCACAATAGCGACGACATCGTAGCGCCGCGCAGCGAGTCCACGTTCCGGACGCTGGCCGAGCGCAAGCTCGGTCGCCTGTTCGTCGCGCGGCGGGCCGGCCGCCCCGTCGCTTACGCCGGCGTTGGCGGCACCGCCGTGCGGGAGTATGGTGGCGATCCGCGAGCGGTCGCCGCCCTGATCCGGGCGGTGTTCCAGCGGCTCGACGACCCGGACACCTCCACTTCCGAGCGCCCACCGGGACAGCGGGCGACCATCGAGCTGACCGTGACGACGCCCGCGCTCCGGACCGGGCTGCCTGCCCTCCTGGGCCAAGCCGGTATCCCGCACAGTCTGGGCTACATGGGGATGATTGCGATTCTCGACGCGCCGGGGCTGTTCGCGGCCTTGCGCCTGCATGACGTGGCGCTCATGCCTAGCGACCGGGGCTGGCTAATGCAGCACGAGGGGCAGACGCTGGACCTGACGCCGCAGCAGCTGGTCAAGCTGGTTTTCGGGCCGGAGCGGTTCCCGGACTTTGCGCCGGACCTGTTCCCGATTGACTTCTTCCAGTGGCCGCTGGATCGCGTGTAACCACGCTCACAAGGGTAGGTTTTTGGCATAGGGGCGCCGCAGGTGGGCAGACCTCACCCCCCTCTCCACCATGTGGGGAGGGGGAGTAGCGCCCGGACCAGGGACGATGCATGGTCCTGGATTGCGGCTTCCGCCGCAATGACAATCGCCTGGGCGCGATGAATCGCGCCCCTACGAAAAACCTACCCCTGTCAGGTATAACCACCGGCCCGTCATCCGGCCGTCCTGCCGGCTTGGGCTGCTTGGACGAGGCGCTCGCGAAGGGTGCGTAGTCCGGCGCTGAAGCGGACGGGGTAGGGGTGCTCGACGGTGAGGCGCTGCCATGGCTCCGGCAGGGCGCGGAGTTGCGCGGCAGCGGCGGCGGCGATTTCGGGCAGGGGCGGCTGGCTCTCCGGTAGCAGCGTGCCTCTGCGGATTACCGGGCGCAGCAGCGGCACGGCATTGGGCGGTGGGGGTTCGGAGGCCAGCCGGATTACGTCGTAGGCGTAGTGGCCGACGCGGTAGACCGCTTTGCGCCCCGGCCAACTGCTCTTGATCCCGGCGAGCTTGAGGCTGGCCTTCATTGCTCCCGCTGAGTCTGCGTATTCGGCGAGCTTGTAGACGGCGCCGAGGGTGCCGCCGGCGACTTGGTGTTGCAGCGAGCCGGCGCCGCTGCCCAATTTCGTGCCGATCCCGAAACCATCGAGCGGCGCGTCGGCAGCGAGCAGGTCGGCAATCGTGAACTCGTCGAGATCGCCGGAAGCGACGATACGCACGGATTGCAGGCCAGCGGCGTCCAGCACGCGCCGGACGTAGCGGCTGTCGGCGACCAGGTCGCCGCTGTCCAGGCGGACGGCCACCAGCTCGTGTCCGAGCCGCTGCCGCGCCCGGCGGGCGACTGCAGCGGCGGTGTGGGTGGCTTGGCGGACATCGTAGGTATCGAGGAGCAAGGTGTATTGCGGCAGGGTGGTGGCGACCGCCTCGAACGCCTCCCGCTCGGTGTCGTACAACTGCACGAGCGCATGGGGGATCGTGCCGGTCGGCTGGAGGCCGAACCGCTGGGCGGCTGCGACGAATGAGGTCGTGGCGCAGCCGCCAATGTAGGCGGCGCGGGTCACTGCGTAGGGCGCATGGGCGCGGCGCAGCGCGAACTCCGCGACCGGCCGGCCGGCGGCGGCGGTGACGATGCGAGCGGCTTTGGTGGCGATCAGCGTGGCGAGATTGATCGTCTGGATGAGGCCCGCTTCCAGCAGCAGCGCCTCGATGAACGGCGCCCGTACCCGCAGCAGTGGCTCGTGGGGGAACGCGATGGTGCCCTCGGGGATGGCCGCGACGTCGCCGGTGAAGCGCAGGGTGCGGAGGAAGTCGAGGAAGGCCGGGTCGTAGGCGCGCACCTGGGCGAGGTAGCGGAGGTCTTCGTCCGTGTAGCGAAAGCCGGTGGCGTGGGCGAGGGCTGCTTCGAGGCCGGCGGTGAGCACATAGGCGCCGCTGAACGGGGCGTGCCGGATATACAAGTCGAAGGTCGCCGGACCGGTGCGGCCGGTGCGCCAGGCGATGTAGGCGGCATCCTGGTGGTAGAGGTCAGTCGTGAGAGCCGAACTCATGGCTGTTTCCAGGGATTTGGGGCAGCACTCCTCACCTCCCGGCCCCCTCTCCACCATGGTGGAGAGGGGCGTCTGCCGCAGGCGGGCGCGGGTGAGGCATAGTCCCTTTTACCACCTTTGCCGCTGGCAGCGCACCCCCGGCGCTCCCGGCGCCGTTCTTGTCTGCGGATGGTGCGTCAGGACGGCCGCCGTTCGTGGCGAGCGGTGCGCGTGGTACACTCGCAGCGCGCGGCTCGATGACTGGGTGAGGCGGCGCAGGCCATGCCGCGCTTGTGATGGCCGGATGTCGGCTCCAGCGACGCTCCGTGGGGAGAGCGGAACGTGACCACTGAGCACTCCGCCCGGTGCCAGCTTCAGAACCACTCGTCCGATCCTGGTGGCGGGGAGCGGCCGCCGCGCGAGGCCTGCGGCGTGTTCGGCATCTACAGCACCGGCGAGGACGTGGCGCGCACCACTTACTTCGGCCTCTACGCGCTGCAGCACCGCGGCCAGGAAAGCGCCGGGATCGCGGTTTCCGACGGCGAGGAAATCCGCTTCTACAAGAATATGGGCCTGGTGTCGCAGGTGTTTACGGAGGACATCCTGCGGCAGCTCGAAGGGCACATTGCCATCGGGCACACGCGCTATTCGACGACGGGATCGAGCCGCTTGGAGAACGCCCAGCCAATTCTGTACGAGGGCCCGCTGGGCAAGGTGATGGTGGCGCATAACGGGAACATCACCAACACGGCCGCGATCCGCCGGGAGCTGGAAGCGCAGGGGCACTCGTTTCTGACGACGACGGATAGCGAGCTGATCGCGGCGCTGGCAGCGCGGGGTGGGCAAGAGAGTATCGTTGCGAATATCCAGGCCGCCATGCCGCACTTGGAAGGCTCGTACAGCCTCGTGTTCCTGACGCAGGAGGGGCTGATCGGGGTGCGCGACCCGCTGGGCAATCGGCCGCTGTGCGTGGGCCGGGTCAATGGGGCTTGGGTGCTGGCCAGCGAGTCGTGCGCGTTGGAGACGGTCGGGGCGGAGTTCGAGCGCGAGGTGGAGCCGGGGGAGATCGTCGTCATCACGGCCGAGGGGGTCCGGAGCATCCGTGGCCAGCAGGCGCGGCGGCGGGCGCTCTGCCTGTTCGAGTACGTCTACTTGGCCCGCGCGGACAGCATCATCGAGGACAAGCGGGTGTACGAGGCGCGCTGGGAGATGGGCCGGCAGCTGGCATACGAGCATCCGGCCGAGGCCGACGTGGTGATCGGCGTGCCGCTCTGTGCGCTGACGGCGGCGCAAGGCTACGCCGAGGCCAGCGGACTGCCGTATCGGGACGGCCTGATCCACAACCGCTATATCCACCGCACGTTCATCCAGCCGGAGCTACGACAGCGGCAGACGACGGCCGACCTGAAGTACAACGCGATTCCGGAGATTGTCGGGGGCAAGCGGGTGGTGGTGGTGGACGACAGCTTGGTGCGGGGCAACTCGCAGGAGAAGTTCATCAAGCTGCTCCGGAGTGCCGGGGCGCGTGAGGTACACTTGCGGATCCACTGCCCGCCGCTGCGCCATCCCTGTGTGCTGGGCGTGGACATGGCCACGCATGGCGAGTTGATGGCCCATCGGATTACCGCCGCCGAGTGGGACAGGCACAACGGCAACGGCGCAGGTTTGGGAACGCCAGCCGGCGCCTCAAACGGACATGGGAGTGTAGCGGCCGCGGAGGGGCTGCGGCTGGCACCGACCGACGTGGAAGCGATCCGGCGCGACGTCGGGGCGGACTCGCTGGGCTATCTGAGCCTCGACGGTCTCGTCAAGGCGGTGGAGCTGACGGAGGACCGCTTGTGTACCGCCTGCTGGACCGGCGACTACCCCGTGCCGGTGCAGTTGCCGTTCGAGGCGGTGAGCATCAAGTTCGCGCTGGAGACGGCCGGCGGCTGAAGGGCGAGCCTCACCCCCGGCCCCTCTCCAACATTTGGAGAGGGG
>JAJDZR010000218.1 GCA_022824545.1 Chloroflexota bacterium | reverse complement strand
GTCGGATTGCAGCATTGCTCGTTCCCTTCATGTCAATCCGGCCCCCCTATGGTCCCCCCGCTGTGCAGGGGGACGGGCGCAGCATGCTGCGCCCGTCCAGCTTGGGCCATATTTACCCAGGCTTCTGCCTCGCCGCTGTGTGCCCGGAGCGGTGAATCACGAGCAGCGGCGGCGCTACGCCTCCGCCAGGTAATCATGGACGATCTTGGCGTAGCTCTCGGCAAAGCTCGTCTCCAGATAGTACGCGCTCACGTAGGCTTGTGGCGCGAGTGGGGTCAGGTCACACAACGGATTGGGCGCAAACTGGACCGTCCCGGTGCCGCGAAAGGTGGCATGAACCTGCACGTCGCGCTGGGCCGAGGCGCCGTCAATCAGCTGCTTGATGGCCGGTCCCGGACCGTCGGCGCGGGGGATGAGCTTCAGGCGCCAGGACGGCACCGGACGCACCATCTCCTCCGGGCTACACGGCACCTCCATCGTGGACGCTATCGTCATGACCGGCCGGCCGGCCATGCACGCCTTGGTGCTCATCACGCGCTCGGTCTGCTCGACGGTGATGCCGGCAAAGACCTTGGGCGTGCCGTAGACCTCACGACCGGCGGCGATACCCGCCGGTCCGGTGTGGAGCACATGGGAGCAGTACCAGCCCTGCTTGCCACGGAAGGAGCAGCGTTGCTGCACAAAGGTTTCCTCAAAGGGGCCGTAGTGGGTGCAGAACGGCACCGTGAGGCCGCCGGCCACGCACAGCCCGTCCGGGTCCGGCTCCAGCGGCGCCGGCAGGAAGGCTGCGACGGCAGCGGGGTCCGCGCGGAAGAAGACGAACTGAAACCGCACCTGACGGTAGTAGGCTGGCAGCGGCGGGTAGAAGGGGGCATCGGCCGGAATCGTCCATCCTTCGTCGTAACCCAACGGCATCAGTTGCTCCCCTGACAAAAGATGCTTACCGGCCCCCACCCCAGCCCTCCCCCGTCGGGACCGGGGAGGGAGCTACGCCCGCGCCGCCGTCCCTCGCCACAGCGGGGGGACCATAGGGGGGCCGGATCCGTCTCACGCCGCGTCCGCCGGCTCGGACGACGTGACCTCCTCGGGTGGTCCGGCTTGCTCGCCGCTCTCGTCGAGCGGCACGCGCATCAGGCGCCAATCGCCGGTGGGGTAGCTCATATGCGCGCGCCGCAAGAATTGCTCGGCGTCGGCACGCGCATAGTGGTAGGGGCGGTCGCTACCGGGGTTGAACCATTCCGCCAGTACGGGACTCCACACCCCCCAGCCCTCCGTCGGAGGCGAGAGGAACGCCTGCACGCGCTCCAGCAGGAACTGGAGTTGCTCCTTCGGCCCACCAGGTGGCAACAATCGTGGCACCATGCTCGTTATCCCCTTCTCCTCAACCGCCAGGACCGGCGGGTCACGTACTAGGCGTTGTTGACATTTCCCGGTCATTCCCGCTTTCGTAGGAATCTAGGGCGCCCACAAGAGACGCCCCTACGGCGCTGGATTCCGGCTTCCGCCGGAATGACGGATGGGCTTGATGGCTCCCTCTCTATCCCAAATGCCAACACAACTTACTCAAGCGCTGACCGCACGACTTGACCGCCCTGAACTACCGCAACCGGCTCTAGCTGGCGCGTGGCCTCGCGCGTGTGGCCGAGACAGTCCATAAAGGTCACGGCCTCGTCGCGTAGCTCCCAGACCACCACGTCGGCCGGCGCGCCGGTGCCGAGCGTGCCCAGCCCGTCGGCCAACGTGACTGCTTGCGTCGGCGCCAACGTGGCCCGCGCGAACACCTGCTCCAAGCTCAGACCGAGGAACAGGAACTTGGACAGCACGTTTGCCAGGTCATAGACCGGCCCTGTCACGGAGTAGTGGTGCAGGTCGCTGGAGATTGTATCCGGCAAGAATCCCTGGGCCAGCAGCCGCTCGGCCGAATCGAAGGAGAAGCTGCCGCTGCCGTGGCCGATATCGAACTTGATGCCCCGTTCGCGCGCTTCGAGCACCCCCGGCCGCACGCGCCCGTCCGGGCCGAGCAGCCCGTCCCGGACGGCGCCCCGGAACGAGTGGGTTACGATGTCGCCGGGACGCAGCAGCGCCAAGAGGTCTTCCAACGGTACCGGCGTGTTGCCGATGTGGAGCATGACGGGCAGGTCGGTCGCAGCAGCCACGCGAATGGCGTCGCGCAGCGGGCGGTCACCGAGAGAGCCGACGAGGCGGTCGGTCTGGCGGATTTTGACGCCGACGATGACATCCCGATTGGCCTCGACGGTCTTGATGGCGCGGTCAACGTCGAGCAGGCGTTCGTCGGCGGACTCGCCAACCTCTTGCGCGAACATGCCGGCCAAGGCGACGTGGAGGAAGGCATAAATCCGGGTCTGCTGCTGCTCGATAACGTAGCGACGCAGGCCGGGGAAGGTACCGGCGCCGGAGGACCCGGCGTCCACGGCGGTCGTGACACCGCGCGGTAGGCAGGTTTCGTCGGCGACGATGCCGTAATGGGAGACGCCCCAGTACACGTGGGTATGGAGATCAACGAGACCGGGCGTGACGTAACGCCCGGTGGCGTCGAGCGTTTGTCGCGCCTCGCCGGGTAGGTCGGCGCCAACCGCCGCGACCTGCCCGTCCTGCACCAGCACGTCGGCTGGGGCCGCGAGGTCCTGGCTGGCATCGAATACGGTCCCACCGGTGATCCGCAAGTCGTACACGCTACTCACCCTCTCGGCGGAGTGTGGGAGAAACCAGCGCATTATACCGACTGAGAGGGCCGGGCTTCCGGTCCGCTGCGTTGCGGGTAGGTATTGACATGGATGGACAGGATAGACAGGATGGGAGAGGCGGATTGGACCTCACCCCTGACCGGCCAAAGCCGCACGGATGGTGTCAGGTGTGGTGGAGCGGGCCTCACCCCCCGGCCCCCTCTCCAACATTTGGAGAGGGGGAGTATGTTGTCGGCATCAGGATTTACGGGATGCAAGGATGAGCAGGATGGATTCCGGCGCAAGCCGGAATGACAGGCCGGCGCTGGCTCACCTTAGGCCGCCCCGTTGCGCCCATGATCGCGGATGTAGGCCAGCAGGCCACCGGCCAGCATGATGTTCCTCTCCCGCTCGGAGAAGTCCGCGCGCACAGTGAACGTGCGGCCTGTGTCCTTGACCTCGACCTGCACCTCGACCCGCCCGTCGCGGAGCGCCGCGTGCAGGTCGGGTAGCTCCCAGGTCTCGCCTTGGGCGGCGCTGTCGTAGTCGGCCTCGTCGGCGAAGGTGAAGGGCGGAATGCCCTGCGAGATCAAGTTGCGGCGGTGGATGCGGGCGAACGACTTGGCAAACACGGCGCGCATGCCGAGCGCCTTGGGGGCGAGGACGGCGTGCTCACGAGACGACCCCTGGCCGTAGGTGTGTCCGCCGACGACAAACCCACCGCCGGTTTGTCGCGCCCGCTTGGGGAAGGTGGGATCGAGGCGCCGGAAGACAAACGCGCTCATCGCCTCGACGTTCGAGCGCAGCGCCATCACGACGGCGCCGTCCGGTGCCATGTCGCCGGTCGAGATTTCATCACCAACCTTGATGAGCACCTCGCCGGAGAGCGGATCGGGCAGCGGCGTCTGTGCGGGGGCCGCCTTGATATTCGGACCGCGCACCAACTCTACTTTGGCTGCCTCGTCCGGCGGCAGCGGCGGGATGATCTGCCGGTCATTGGCGGCGGGATTGCCGTCGGCCAGCGTGATGGGCGGCTCGGCACCGAGATCGCGGGGGTCCGTAATGACGCCGCGCAGGGCGGTGGCCGCCGCGGTGGCGGGGCTGCATAGGTAGACCTGATCGTCCTGTGTGCCGCTACGGCCGGGGAAATTGCGGACGAAGCTCCGCACCGAAACGGCACCGGATGGCGGCGCTTGCCCCATGCCCACACACGGTCCGCACGCCGGCTCCAGCATCCGCGCACCGGCCAGGACCAAGTCCCGATAGACGCCGCTGCGGGAGATCGTGTCGAGGATTTGGCGCGATCCCGGTGTGACGGTCATCACCAAGTCAGGGGACACCACCTCGTCTTCCAGGACCGCCGCCGCGATGGCCAGGTCCTCGTAGCCGGAGTTCACCGAGCTACCGATGCAGACTTGGGCCGTCGGGGTGCCGGCGACCTCGCGCACCGGCACAACGTTGCCCGGGCTGGACGGCTGGGCAATCAGCGGCTCCAGATCGCCCAACTCAATGACTTCCGTTTCGTCGTAGCTGGCGCCGGGGTCGGCGGCCAGCGGCAGCCAGTGCTCCTCCCGGCCCTGGTAGACGAGCCATTCGTGGGTGCGCTCGTCGGAGGGGAAGATGCCGCCGGTGGCGCCTAGCTCGGCGATCATGTTGCAGATCGTGCCGCGCTGGGTGACGTTAAGCGTCTGCACGCCGTCACCGTAGAACTCGCAGATGAAGCCCAGCCCGCCACTCACGCCGCGGCGGCGGAGTAGCTCGAGGATGATGTCCTTGGCCTGGACCCAGGGAGACAGCGCGCCGCGCAGCTCCACGCCGAGCACCTTGGGGGAAGGAATCTCGAAGGGGTGTCCAGCCATGCAGACGGCGACTTCCAGCCCGCCGGCGCCAATGGCGATCATGCCGAGCGATCCGGACATCGTTGTGTGCGAGTCGGCGCCGACAAGCACCTGCCCCGGCCGGGCGAATCGCTCGACGTGCAGGTAGTGGCAGATACCGTTCCCCGGCCGCGAGAGGTACATGCCGTAGCGGGCCGCAAAACGCTGCAAGAAGCGATGATCGTCCGGGTTCTTGAAGTCCAGCTGGATCAAATTGTGATCCACGTACTGCACGGCCAGCGGCACCTGCACGCGGTCGAGGCCTAGCTCCTCGAACTGCAAGCAGGCCATGGTACCGGTCGCATCTTGCAGCAGCACCTGGTCCACCCGTAGACCTAGCTCCTTGCCCGGCGCGTATTCGCCACTCACCACGTGGTCTCGCAGGATTTTCGCGGCCAGCGTATCGGCCATCTGCAACTCCTTATGTCAAGAGATCGTGTCTCAGCACGCCCCGGTCCCCCACCCTAACCCTCCCCCGTTGCGACGGGGGAGGGAACTGCCCGTCCTCCTGCCGCAACGGGACCGTGCAGGGTCAGGCAGGAGCCGGAAACGGCCGTGTTCCAGGCGCTGCCGAGGAACAGCAGCACGCGGGCCAAGTCGGCCGGTGACACATCCTCGGCGCACCAGACGGCATTGGCCAGCACCCGCTCGGCGGACGCTGTCGCGGCCAGGTCGCGTATCCACGCGGCGCTCGGCTCGGGCGACACGTCGCAGTCCGACGACGGGTCCGTGGCGGGCGGCAAAAGCACGATGATCCGCCCGCCGCCCGATGTACGCATCCGATTGATCGCCTCGGCAGTCAGGTACTCCACCTCCGGCGGTGCGGACGAGGCAGTGACAGCGGTGCGGCCGGCTTGTGTAGCAAGACCGGCCACGTCGCAGACCAGCACGTCCAACTGCGCCCATTCGACCACAACCCGTTCGATCAACGCCCACGCCGACGCCGCATCGTCCGTGACACCGATGGCGGGCATGGCCCGGCCGCCGGTGGAGCGAACGCGGTCCACGATGTGCTTGGTGCCTTCGAGGTCCTGGCAGCTATGGACCACAACCCAGGCCCCGGAGTCGGCGAATGCCTGGGCAATGGACTCGCCGGCAGTGCCTTCCACACCAGCCAGCAACACAACCCGCTGCTCCAACTCCAGCGCGACGGACCCCGCAACCATCTCCGCTCTGCTCCGTGACCACGGCTCTGCGCCGCGAACACGCCCGGCGTACATCATATCAGCCGGACATGCGGGCGGTGGCTCTTTTGACAGTCCCGGTGTCGTGCGGTACTATGCGAGAGGAAGATACCCCGGTAGCTCAGTGGACAGAGCGTTGGCCTCCGGAGCCAAAAGTCGCGCGTTCGAATCGCGCCCGGGGTACCGTATCCGTACTGTCAGCCGGAGCGCCTCTGCGGAGTCGTGGGGGCGCTTTTTCTATGACGCGCCAGAGCCGCACAATCAAGTGGGCATTGGACGGCAAAGCGCATGGCAAACGCCCGCGGTGACGCAAGCCAACTCGACGCTATGCGCCGCGCGGTCGCTACGCGGTTTCTCCCGGCGCTCGGCTACCGCGACTACCGCACCCTCTGGGTCGCCAGCCTGCTCAGCGGTGCCGCCGCGTCCGGCCTGATCGTCGCGCGTGGCTGGATGGTGTTCACACTCTCGGACTCCTCGATGCTGGTCGGGGTGACTACCTTTGCCGCGATGATTCCGCTGCTGGTCGTGCCGCCGTATGTCGGCTTTCTGGCGGATAAGCTCGACCGGCGGACGCTGTTGGCCGGCACCTTTGCGCTGAACCTCGGTCACAACCTGCTCTTGGCGATACTGGCCTTGACCGGCAGCATGCAAGTCTGGCATCTCGTCGCGCTGTCGTTGGTCAACGGCGTAGCTCGGGCTGCGCTGATGCCGACGATGCAGGCCCTGGTGCCCAATCTTGTACCGCGAAAGCTGATCCTCAACGCTGTGGCACTGAACTCCGCCACGATTCATGGCTCGAAGCTGGTCGGTCCCGGGATCGTCGCGCTTCTGCTCATGGTCGCCGGACCGGGCAGCGCGTTCCTCGCCTGCACCGGCTTCTACGCGCTCGGCCTGGTGCAAGTCCTCCGTATCCGAACCGCCTCCACGGGGCGGCTCGATCCGGCAAAAGGTGCCCTCCACAACCTGCTTGCCGGGCTCAACCACGTCTATCGCGACCGTATGCTGTTCGCCTTGCTGGTCCTGGTCGCGCTGCACTGCGCGCTCACCATGTCGTTCGAGGCGGTTCTGCCGGTGCTTTCGCGGCAGCAGTTCGCGGCCGGCGGGTCGGTATTCGGGTCGCTGATGATGGCAGTCGGGGGTGGCGCCCTCGTGGGCGTGCTCGCCTTGGCCGGCGTGTCCAATCAGCGGGCACGGGGACAACTGCTGCTATGGACCGGCTTTGCCAGTAGCTTGACGCTGCTCGCGTTGGCGGTCGCTCCGACGCTGGAGTTGGCATTGCTGGCCGCCGCCGGTATTGGGGCCTCGCAGTCCGCGTTCATGGCGATTACGATGGCGATGATGCAGGCGCTGGTGCCGGATGCCATTCGGGGCCGCGTAACAAGCATCTACGCTTTTCATGCCGGCGGGGTGATGGCGTTCGCCAATCTCCTCAACGGCACCTTGGCCGACGTGATTAGTAGCACGCTGGTACTGACCATCAGCGGCGGTGCATTCCTGCTCGTGATGCTGGTCAGCTTCTCCAATGCGATCCTGCGCGATACCTACGTGCGCGGTCCTACCGCGCCGGTGCCGGCTGCCTAACCGCGGCGGAACACAGTGTCGCGTCCAGGCGCCGCAGCCGCCAGTTCGGCAATCGTGCGCCCGGCGGTGGGATGCATCAGGTCCGGTGCCAGGTCGGCGAGGGGCACGAGCACAAAGGCGCGTTCCGCTAGGCGGGGATGGGGAACGATCAGATCCGGCTCCGACACGACCGTTGAGCCGTCGAGGAGGATGTCGAGATCCATTGTCCGGGGTGCCCACCGCGCTCCCCGCCGCCGGCCGAGCGCGTGCTCGATACCTTGCAAGGCTAGGAGCAGAGCGCGGAGGTCACGATCCGTCCGCAATGCGACGACTTGGTTGAAATAGCGCGGCTGCGGCTCCGGGGTCACCGCTGCCGTGTCGTAGATGGGCGAGACGGCTACGACCTCCCCAACAGCCGCCAACTGCCGGCGTGCAGCCGCCAGGAAGGCGGCACGATCCCCCAGGTTGCTGCCCAGTGCGACGTAGACCACCCGCGGACGCGCATCACCGCCGTCCGTGCGATTGGGCGGCTGCGGTATCGTCATTGGTCGTACCACCGCTCGCCCAACACCGGGAGTAGGAGATAGCCCCCTATGGTCCCCCCGCAGTGCGGGGGGGCGGGTAATTCGCGCCTCTGCCTATAGTTGCTTGCCTGGTATACTGCGCTCACGAGAGGGCCGTCATGCCGGAGTACGAGTATCGGTGTATGCAGTGTGGGCGGCGGTCCACCCACCTGTTCCTGACCTTTGCGTCCGTCAAGGAGCCTAACTGTCCCCACTGCGAATCATCCGACATGCGCCGCTTGGTGTCACGCTTTGCCGTGATGAAAAGCGAAGAGGCCCGCTTGGAATCTCTGAGCGACCCCGGCATGTTCGCCGGCGTGGACGAGAACGACCCGCGCAGCGTGGCGCAGTGGGCACGCAAGCTCGGCAGCCAACTCGGCGACGACCTGCCTTCCGACTACGACGAGATGGTGGACCAGATCGAAAGCGGCGAGATGCCGGACGATCTGGCCGGGGGATCGGCAGACACCGACACCGGTCTCGATGCCGGCCTCGACGACTGACCCCGGGAACACTACACCGCGAGGGCCAGTATAGCAGGGGTGGTCCCGGCTTACCTCCGTCCGCTGTCCGCTCCGACATTCTCGGCTATACAGGCGACGGGACTGGTATACTGTCTGCGGTGCTCGACGGGTGTTCGTCGAGCGCGGCGTATGCGGACTGCCGGCGGTCTCGTAGCGCGGTCCGACACACCCCAGCAGGCGCAGAGCGTATGAGGAAGGACGGTGACCGTGGCCGCAAGCCCTTATGAGGGGACCTTCATCTTGGCCCCCACCATCGTAGAAGATGAATTGGACGCTGCGATTGAGCAGGTGAAAACGTATATCACGAGCCGCGGCGGTGAGATCACCAACACGGATACGTGGGGGCGACGGCGCATGTATCACGCCATCAAGGGGCATCGTGATGGCAACTACGTGCTGATTGATTTCACCGCCGATCCGGCCACAGTCCACGACGTGGAGGGCAGCCTACGGCTCGACGACGCGGTAATCCGGTCGCTCATCGTCCGCACCGACCGGTAGGGCAGCAAGGGGGAGAACGATGGCCGGCTACCTCAACAAGGCGATGATTATCGGCAACCTGGGCCGCGACCCGGAGATGCGCTATACCCAAGGTGGTCAAGCAGTCACGAACTTCTCGCTGGCGACGAATCGCCGGTGGGTCGGCCGTGACGGTGAGCCGGGGGAAGCGACGGAATGGCACAACATCGTCGCCTGGGGCAAGTTGGCCGAGATATGCAACGAATACTTGAGCAAAGGCAGTTCGGTCTATATCGAGGGTCGTCTGCAAACACGCCAGTACGAGGACCGCGAGGGTATCACGAGGCGCACGACGGAAATCGTCGCTCTGGAGATGCAGATGCTCGACCGCCGCGCACGGTCCGATGGTGATGGCGGTGGTGGTGGTGGCGATGATCTCGGCGGCGAGCCGATTGACGTAGACGATATGCCGTTCTAGGCCATGACTACCGAGACGACGCTGGCCCCGGAGACACTGGCAGTAGATGCCGAGATGCTGGTCGGCATCCATGACCGACTTGGGCACATCGAGGGGCGGCTGCCGCATTTCGCCACCAGGTCCGAGTTCGCCGATCTGCGCGGTGAATTCGTGGAATTGCGCGGCGATTTCACCGAGCTACGCGGCGAGTTCGTAGAGCTGCGGGCGGAGATGCAGACCGGCTTTGCCGAGGTGCGGGCGGATAGCGAGCGTCTACGTGCCGATATGCAAGCCGACATGGCCGAACTGCGGGCGGATAACGAACGACTGCGTGCCGATATGCAGGCCGACATTGCGGAAGTGCGGACTGACGGCGAGCGGCTACGCGCCGAGTTCGCCGAACTGCGAGCGGGGACGCAAACGGGATTTGCGAAAGTGCAGACCGAGTTTGCGGAAGTGCGGGCCGAGATGCAGACCGAGTTTGCGAAAGTGCAGACCGAGTTTGCGGAAGTGCGGGTCGAGATGGCGCAGCAACGGGCCGACTTCGAGCGCCAACTCCGGCTGATGACATGGACCCTTGCCGGTGTGATGCTGGCCGGCTTCACGGCCCTCGCTGCGTTTCTCAAGCTGTTCGGCTGATCTGCTCCGTGCGGCGACGATGGAGCGGTACGCAGCAGCGTTGGACAGTTCCGGTGCAGGAATGGATTTTGGGAAGCGGTGCTCGCTAGTGCGGAGCGCCGGCTACGGAGATAGGAGAACAGCGTGAGCCAAGAGGTGGATACGACTACACAAGAAGCTGAGGCAACCCCGGCGCCGCGCCGGCCAGTGGGTAGTCCGCCGGCGCGCGGCGCCCCGCGAGGACCGCGGGCGCGGCCCCCGATGCGTGCCGGCGGTGATCGTCGCCCGCGCCCGCGCCGGTTCGGCCGGCAGAGCCGCAAGGTCTGCTCCTTTTGCGTGGACAAGGTGGACAAGATCAACTGCCGCGACATCGGCCGACTGCGTAACTACCTCACGGATCGCGCAACGATCCAGGCGCGGCGCAAGACCGGCACGTGCTCGAAGCACCAACGGCGCCTGTCAACGGCCATCAAGCGAGCCAGGTTTCTCGCCTTGCTGCCATCCACGAGCGAGCACATCCGGGTCGCTATGCAGTACGGCCTCCGGGACGTGCCTACGCGCTGATGGCTCGGGCTGCTCGGCACATCGCTCCCTTCCCACTACCCTAAGCACAGTAGGTCCGGTGCAGCCGATTGCGTGCATCCCAACCCTGGCGCAAGTCCAGGACGCAGGTTGATGTCGGAACGGCAGGAGTAATGCGGTCGTGGCCTCTTCCTCGCCTCGCAGGCCATCGGAAGGGCGCCGCAGCCCCGGCGGGGGAGCCGAAAGGCAAGGCCGCCGACGCCGGGGGCGTCAGACAGCCATCGGCTGGTCCGCCCACCGCGACGGCCGCTCGTTCATCCTGGGCTGGGGTGCTCATCTCACGCGGGCACAGAAGGATCGGCTGCGGTCCGGCATCGCGTTCGTCCTACTGACGATGGCTGTTGTGGCCGTTGTCGGGATGCTGGGTGGGGGCATTCTCTATGAAAACGTGTATTTGCCACGCCTGGCGGTCGTTCGCGTCGGCGCCGACACGGTCTCCCTGACGGACTACGCCGAGCGGCTGGCGTTCGAGCGCAGCCGGCTGCTGCTCCAAGCCCAGAACGTGCGTGCTCAGATCGAGCGCCAGCGCGCGAGGGCGGACGGAGAAGGGCAAGAGGCGATCATCAATCTGCTTCAGCAGCAGTACAACTTCCTGCTGGAGCAGGTGATTGATCTCCCGGAGCAACTGCAGGACGACCTCGTAGCGGAGCTGCTGATCGGTGCAGAGGCTCGGCGCCGCGGGTTGATAGCGACCGAGACGGAAATAGACACCCAGCTCAAGCGGATGACCGGCTATCCGCTGCCTACGCCGACGCCGGGGCCAACTGCAACGCCGAACGCAACCGCGACGGCACAGGCGGGCGCGACGGGCACGGCCGCTGCCAGTAGTCCGGGCGAGGCAACACCGACCGTTGTGCAGACGCCGACGGCAGCGAGCACACCGGCCGCCACTTCAACCCCCACGGCCACGGCTACCGTCGGCGCGGCGACGACGGCCACCGGCACGACGGAAGTCCCCAGCCCCACGGCGACGCCCTCCGGTCCCACGCCCACGCCCGCGCCGACCGCCACGCCGCTCCCGTTTCCTACCTACTTGGCCCGCTACCAGGAGGTCATAGGGTCCGATACTGCACTGGTCCGGGCGGTTGCCAGGGCCCGGGTGCTACGCCAGAAGCTCAACGAGGCACTGGGTGAGGTGCCGACCGCGCAGGAGCAGGTGCGCGCCCGGCACATTCTCGTGGACGATGAAGCGACGGCGCAGACGGTCGTGGAGCGGCTGGAGGCCGGCGAGGACTTCGCCGCGCTGGCTACCGAGCTATCCACCGATAACAGTACGAAAGAGGCGGGCGGTGATCTCGGCTTTTTCCCGCGTGGCGTGATGGTGCCGGAGTTCGAGGCGACGGCGTTCTCGCTCGCCGTCGGGGCAACCAGCCCGCCCATCGAGACGCAATTCGGCCACCACGTCATCCGTGTAGAGGAACGCGAGGCGCAGCGCGAGATACCCGACTATCAACTGCAACAGATCAAGGCCAACGCCATTAACCGCTGGCTCGACGAGCAACTCACCACCGCCCAAATCGAGCGCCGCCTGGATGATCGCCTCATCGAATGGGCCGAGCGGCAGGGCACCCAGTAGCCGGGCTGCCGGCCCCCTATGTACCCCTCATAAGGGTAGATTTTTGGTTGGAAGGTGGGTTGGACCTAACCCCCGGCCCCTTCCCTGGCAGGGAAGGGGAGCGACGGCGACGACGGTCCGCCACTGTGATGAAGGGAGGATGTTTCCCTCACCCCGGCCCTCTCCCCGTGGGAGAGGGAGTTGGATTCCCTAGACTCACAAACGAAGTGCAACACCAGAGTAAGGTGTTGCCATGGGACAAGCATACACGCAGCTTGGTATTGAAGACCGGTGTGAATTGGCCCGTCTACACGCCCAGGGCTGCTCGCTCCGGCAAATCGC
>JAJDZR010000107.1 GCA_022824545.1 Chloroflexota bacterium | reverse complement strand
GCGTGCCAGGGACGACCGGGCATTCCGTCCTAACGTCAACTAACCCGTATGTTGCGTCCCATTGATCGGCTCTGCCGCAATCCTTGCACGGGCGGTATATTCGGTAGGGTCGTTTCGTGGCCCGCGCGGTGCGGAGTCCCTGCGCGATAGCTCTCTGTGCTACATCGTGAAGCGAGGTTGCCCGTAGGTCCTGCAATAATCCATTCTCGCCATGTATTTCTTGCATTTTTTATGCATTCCCTGAGGCCGGTTAGCTCGTGATCATCAGTCGCATTCTAACATCGGCCCAAGCGGCGGCGTGTAAGGGTATATTGGTGCTCCCAGTGGGCCGCGCTGGGCTGCTTAGGAGTGTCGGTCACGTGCGGCGCGCGGGCTATACTCAGCCGGAGGATGGCGGCGGCGCTCAATCCACTGGAGAGGGTGGCTGGGGAGGGCCGGCGGCAAGGTTGAACCGTGGCGGATAGGGTAAGCGGCGACCGGCACGAAACCCAAGCTCGCCAGCCCAGCTATAGCGGTGCTTTTGCGGCGGCCGAGCGTGCCTATCTCGACACGTGCTTCGGCGCGTGCAGTATTGCGCTGGTCGCACGGTCGCGGCACGATACCGGCCTAGCGCTGATCCACTGGCAGGCCGGGGCTGCCATGGTCACTGGCGGCCAGCCGCTCTCCACGGCTCCGACCGCAGCCTACTACGTGCTGGATTGCTCCGGTGAGGGCGAGCCGCGGCTCGAACGGATTGATGATTCGCGGCAACTGGTGGCACGGTACCCGGACCACTTCCCGCCCATGCGGATTCGTCGTCCCTGGACTCGAAGACTCTGGGAGTGGCTGCAAGCGCCGAGCCGCGGACTGATTCTGCTGGCAGTGCTGGTCTGGCTGATTATCGTCCTGTTGGTGCTGCGAGCCGGTCTCTGATTGGTCCTACGCCGCTTTTCGGACTGGAGTAAGCTACCCGATGGCAGCAGACATGCAGGGCAAGGTTTGTGTGGTCACGGGCGCCAACTCCGGTATCGGCAAGGAGACGGCGCTGGGCCTCGCGCGGCTGGGCGCGACGGTCGTGCTGGTGTGCCGCAGCCAGGAACGCGGCGCCGCCGCGCTGGCGGAGATCGAGCAGCAGAGCGGGAACGACTCCGTCAGCCTGCTCGTGGCGGACCTCAACTCCCAGCGGCAGGTGCGGCGGGTAGCTGTGGCGTACCGGCAGCAGTTCGACCGGCTCGACGTGCTGGTCAACAACGCAGCCCTATCTCGGCGCCACCGCGCGGTCACTGAGGACGGCGTAGAGTTGACGCTGGCGGTGAACCACCTGGCGCCGTTCCTGCTCACCAATCTCCTGCTGGATCGGCTCAAGGCGAGCGCCCCGGCGCGGGTCGTCACCGTCAGCTCGGCAGCACACAAGGATGCCAAGATCAACTTTGCCGACTTGCAAGGTGAGCAGAGCTACGCTACGTTCGGCTTTGGCGCTTACAGCCAGTCGAAACTGGCGAACGTCCTCTTCACCTATGAGTTGGCGCGCCGTCTGGAGGGAACCGGAGTCACGGCCAACTGTCTGCACCCCGGCGTCGTCGCCACGGGCATCTTCCGAGATACGCCGCTGTGGTTGCGGGTTGGACTGACATTGGCTCGCCCATTCATCCTGGGGTCCGCACAGGGCGCCGACACGGTGCTCTATCTCGCCACCGCTCCCGAGGTGGCGGAGGTGACCGGGCACTATTTCGAGAAACGCAAACCGGTCCGGTCGTCGCCTCTCTCCTACGATACGGGGATGGCGCGGCGCCTGTGGGAAGTGAGCGAGGCGTTGACTACTACGAGCAGACAAGCGACGGTCGGGGACTAGGCGCCTGGATTGCGGCGGCAACCGCAATGACGATAGATAGGCACTCGTGTACTACCTAGCAAAGGAGTATCGGTAGTGAGGGCACTGTTGAGCGTGGCCGACAGGACAGGCGTCGTGGGTCTGGCACACGGCCTCGTCGAGCTTGGCTGGGAGGTCTATTCGACCGGCGGCACCGGGGCGGCGCTCGCGGCGGCCGGCGTGCCGGTGCAGAGCCTCGAAGCACTGACCGGATTTCCGGAGATTCTGGGAGGGCGAGTCAAGACGCTCCATCCGGCAGTCCACGGTGGCATTCTGGCCCGGCGCGACATGGACTCGGATCGGGCCGAGCTACGGCAGCACGGCCTGACGACGCTGGACCTCGTGGCGAACAACCTCTACCCGTTTGCCGCGACGGTCGCTTCACCGGATGCCACCCACGCCGACATCCTCGAGAACATTGATATTGGCGGCGTGACCTTGCTGCGAGCCGCCGCCAAGAACTACCGCCACGTCGTGCCGCTGTGTCGGCCCCAGGACTACAAGGAGGTGCTGGCGGCGCTGCGTGAGCAGGGCAGCGTCGGCGAGACGCTGCGCTTACGCTTGGCGACCCTGGCCTTCCGACACGTTGCCGAGTACGACGCGGCTATTGCAGCCTACTTCGACGGCCTGCTGGACCGCGGCTAGGGAGTCCCTGGCCCCCACCCTGACCCTCCCCCGTTGCGACAGGGGAGGGAACACATCGTCTCCCGGCTCCGCAGCGGGGGCCAGAGGGGGTCTCATGGGAGGAGTGCCGGGTCGAGGACGGCGATGTAGGGGAGATTGCGGTAGCGCTGCTCGTAGTCCAGGCCATAGCCCACGACGAACGCATCGGGCACGTCGAAACCTACGTAATCAATCGGCCGATCCGCGATCCGGCGGGCAGGCTTATTTAGGAGCGTGCAGAGCTTGAGGGAGGCCGGCTGCCGCTCCTGTAAGAGGCGCATGACGTAGTTGATGGTCAGTCCGGTGTCCACAATGTCCTCGATCAGGAGGACGTGCCGGCCGCGGATATTGCTGTCGAGGTCTTTCAGCAGCCGGACTACACCCGATGAGCTGTGGCCCGTGTAGCTGCTGATGGCCAGCCAGTCCACCTCAATGGGGACGGTGATGGCGCGGATCAAGTCGGCCAGAAAGGCGACCGACCCACGCAAAATGCCAACGAGTATGGGGCAGGACTCGGCGTAGTCGGCGTCAATCGCCGCGCCGAGAGCGTGGACGCACCGTTGGATGGCCTCCGTGCTGAACAGCACCTCCCCCGGCGCCTCCGTTATGAGCGGCTGCTCGCCGGCTGCCACGCTCCCGGCAACCGGGCCGTCAGACGCCAGCGGAGGTAGCACAATCTTACGCGCGACCACGGCGACATCAGTCATGGCGGCGATCCCAGGAGGCGTAGCGACTACTCGGCATCGGTCGGCTCTCCGTCAGGCGGCGGCGTGCCGGCCGCCGCCGTTTCCCGCGGCTGCAGACCGTACTTGAACAGCAAGCTGCGGTAGTCGCGGCCATACAGCAGCTTGATCTTGATGTCGGGATATAGCCCCTTGAGCCGGCGCATCTTGCGATTTTTCCGGGTCACTAGGCTTTGCCTGAGCGTAGTCAGCTCCACATAGAGGTCCAGTTCGGGCAGGTAAAAGTCGGGCGTGAAGCGCTCGGCCGGTGAGCCGTCCGGGTGCCAGCGCAACGTGAAGGTGTGCGGCTCATACTGCCAAGCAATGCGGTAGAAGTCGAGAATACGGGCAAACTCGGCCTCGCTGGGGTGCGCGAAGCTCACGTCGGCAGGGTCGAGCAGGGCCACCGGCCCCGTCGACTCTGCGGTGTCCTGGCGGCGTATCCTGGTTTGGGCCATCCTCTTGACAGTGTTGCACGCAATGAATGGGACGACCGTGTACCAGTATACCGGGTGATGCGCGGCACGTCCGCGCCGCGGCGGCGGCCTCGCCGGGGTGCCCGGCTGGCTGTTGCTCGCTTGAGGGGTGAATTGCTATAGTTTGTGCTGTATTGGACTTGAAGGAGCTATCGTGCCCAAGAAGCGTGTTGATCTCAAGCGCATTCGCAAACAAGAGGAGCGTCGGCTTCGCAACCGCTCGAACCGCTCGCGGGCGAGGACGTTTGTGAAGCGGGCGCTGACTGCGATGGAATCGCCGGAGGTAGACCTCGAGGAAGCGCGCGCCGAGCTACAAATGGCGATCAGCGTCCTTGACCGTACCGCCCGCAAGGGCGCTATTCATCGCAATGCGGCTGCCCGCCGTAAGTCCCGCCTGATGCTCCGCCTCAACAATCTTGTGGCCGAGGCCGAGGTGGCGGCGAGCTAGCCGCCGGCCGGCCCGGTCCGCGTTCCCCCTCACCGTTGCCAAGTACCTCGGCGTGTCCTTTGGCGCCCTGCGGACGCGCCCGGTGGTCCGTAGGCGGCGAGCTGCACGGTCAGAAGCTCCAGCGCAAGCTGTGGGTCGGCCTGACCGGTCTTGATGCTGAGGTCCGCATCGAGGACGGCGTGGTGCATCGCCACCAGGGCCGCCGCGCTGAAGCGCCGCGCCTGTCCGGCGGCCTTGCGGGCGACGAACGGATGCATACCCAGCGCCGCTGGCAGTGCTGCTGCTGACGTTCCGGCTTGGGCGAGCGCTTTTGCCTGGTTGAGCAGGCGCACCTGTCGAGCGATCATGCCCACGAGGAAGTGGGGCTGCGCGCCCTGGGCGTAAAACTGCGCGAGCTGCGTGAGCGCCTGTCGTTGCTGCCCCGTTGCGAGAGCATCCACAAAGGCAAACACGTCCGTCTGCGCGGCCGCATGGACCAGCAAGCGCACGTCCTCGGTGTTGACGGCGCGGCCGGGGCCGGCATAGGTCAGGAGCTTGCGTACTTCTTGGTCCAAGCTCCGCGGATCGCCGTCGCTCACCTGCGCGAGCAGGTCGGCAGCGTCCGGCATGATGCTGCCGCTGAGCCGCCGGGCACGCTCCCGCAGCCATCGCACCAAGCCCGGCCCCTGGGGAAGCGGCAGTTCCTTGACCGTCGCATGATCCTTCAGCGCCTTGCCCAACGGCCCGCGCAGAAAGGCAGGGGAAGACCGGCGGCGGTTGGAGCGGTCGGCAGCGATAGGTTCGGTGAAGATCAGCCGATTCTCCGCCGGCACCGTGGGCAGGAACGCGGCGAGCGCGTCCACGGCGCGCTTGGTGGCCGTGTTCTGGCGCTGGCGCGGCCGGCCGGCCGACGTACCGCTCGCGCGCCGCGGCGGCTGCGTGAGCCGTGAGAGTAGGCCATCCACTCGCGCGACTCGGTGCGGCGCCAAGAACGGCGCCGTCGCCGCCGCGGCGCGCACGTCGTCTACGGAGGCGTCGGCCGCCAGCCGGGTTGTATTGAGGTCGGCCATATCCGGGGGCATCGCCTCGGCGGCGAGACGCTGCGCCGCCTCGCCAATGGAGAAGTCGTCCGTGCCGTACAGGACCACGATCATGGCAATTGCTCGCTACGTACCACACCGATTCTAGCGGCTGCACGAATGCCCGGCGGACGGCGGCCGACTCTTCGCCGCTACAATCGCTTGGGCAGCGTGGGGGAGGTTGCCGTTGGTCGGGCCCCTGGAGGATGGGAAGCTGTGCAAGCCGCCGTGCCGCGTCCGATTGTGCCGCTGACAGCGCTTGGCGCCGCTGATCTGCCCGCTGCCGGCGGCAAGGGGGCCAACCTCGGCGAGCTGCTCGGCGCGAGGCTGCCGGTTCCCGCCGGCTTCGTCGTGACCACTGCGGTCTACGACGCTTTTGTCGCCGCCGCCGGCCTGGACGAGACCATCACCAGCGCTACGGCTGACCTCGACGGGTCGGACCCGGTGGCACTGGCCGAGGCCGAGGCGACCATCGCTGCCGCCTTCGACCGGGCAGTACTCGATGTCACAATCGCCGCGGCCATTGGGGCCGCCTACGAGGACCTCGCGGACGGTGGAACGTCACTACCGGCCGTGGCAGTACGGTCGTCGGCCACGGCCGAGGACCTGCCCGGTGCCAGTTTTGCCGGCCAGCAAGAAACGCTGCTCGGTGTCACGGGCGCGGCGGCGGTGGTCGCGGCGGTACGGCAGTGCTGGCGCTCCCTCTGGGCAGGCCGTGCCATCGCCTATCGCCAGCAGCAAGGCAGCGCGGCGGTCCGTGTGGCGATGGCGGTCGTCGTGCAGCGCATGGTCGAGCCGGCCGCTGCCGGCGTGCTCTTCACGGCTGACCCGGTGACCAGCGACCGCAGCCGCATGGTGATTGAGGCGGTGCCGGGACGGGGTGAGGCGCTGGTCCAGGGCAGCCGCACGCCCGACCGCTATGTCGTGGACCACTTCTCCGGCCACGTGCGCGAGGAGCTACCGGCCGATCCGGCCAGCGGACCGCTGCTCGACGCCGGGCAGGTGCGGGTGCTCCACGCGCTCGCACGGCGCGCGGAGGCGCATTTTGGCCAGCCGCAAGACCTGGAGTGGACCGTAGACGCGGCCGGCAAGGTCTGGCTCTTGCAAGCGCGACCGATCACCACCCTCGAACCGGAGGCCGCGCTGCCGCCCGTGCCGCGACCACCGGAGCGCGTGGCTGCCCTGCTCTTCGAGCTGTTTTCCGAGGGGATTGCGCCGTTGGATATGGACATCGGCGGTGTCATAGTGGCCGCGGCGAATCCGGTGCCCGAACTCCTGCGCCTGCCGCTGCCGCTTATCCGGTACGAGCAAGTGCCGTTGGCAATGGACGTGCGGCGCATCCTCTGGCAGTTGCCGCTGCGCTTGGCGGTGCTGCTGCGGGGCCTCGCGCACCATCCCAACGACTGGTATGGCCGGGAACTGCCGCGGTTGCATGGCGAGATCGAGCGGTTTGATCGCGTGAATCCGGCCGCGCTGGATGAGGCTGCCCTCGTCGCCCACGTCCAAGCCGTCGTCGCCGCGCTGTACCGCGCCGCCGGGCCGCGTTGGTTCGCGGTCAGCGGGGCACTGCTCCGGGCGCTGCCGGCGCTCGTGTGGATCAGATGGACGAGCCGACACCCGGACTTGCAGCGCCTCGGCTCCGACCTCTTGGCGGGCCTGCCCACCGTCACCAACCGGATCAATGCCGAGCTGGCGGACCTGGCCGCCGACGTGCAGGAGACGCCCGGCCTCCGGCAGCTCTGGGCTACGACCGAACCGGCGGCGCTCCTCGATACTGTCACTACGCACCCGGAGCCGGGAGTCCGGGCGTTTGGCGACCGGCTGGTGTCGTTTCTGCGGCGCTGGGGCCTGCGGGAGAGCCGCGGCTTGAGTGTGCGGCTGCCGCCGTGGGAGGCACAGCCGGAACGGGTCGTCGTGCTGATCGGGGCACTCGCGGCCGGTCCGGTGCCCGCGCCGCCAACGGAAGTCTATGCGCTGCGCCAGCGTGCCCAGAAAGCCATCGAGCGGGCCGCGGCGACGGTGCCGGCACCGCTGCGCGCTCCTCTCCGACGGTCGCTGCCGGCGCTACGCACCGCCTTTTGCCTGCGTGAAGATAGCCACTACTATATCTTTGCCCTGATCGGTGTGGCGCGGCGTAGCCTGGTCGAGCTGGGCCGGCGTTGGCAGCAGGCGGGCCGGCTGAAGAGTGACAACGAGATTTTCTTGCTGCGGTTGGCGGAGATCGCGGCGGCAGTGCGCGGTGACTTGGACGTGGCGGCGACGGTGGAAGCGCGGCGGCCGGTCTGGGCGGCGGTCCGGCGGCGCTGGCGCGAGTGGCAGACCATTGTAACGCCGATTGGCGATGACCTGCGCGGCGTGGGCGCCAGTCCAGGACGCGCCGAGGGGGGCGCCCGGATCATTCTCGACCCGGCCGGTTTCGGACAGCTCCGGCCCGGCGAGGTGCTCATCGCCCCGGCGACCGGTCCGGCCTGGACACCGCTCTTTCGCACGGCCGCGGCGGTAGTGACCGAAACCGGCGCAACGATGTCGCACGCCGCCATTGTCGCCCGCGAGTACGGTCTACCCTGCGTCGTGGCCATTCCCGGCGTGACCAATGCCCTCCGGAACGGTGAGCGCGTCCTCGTTGACGGTAGCACCGGCATCGTCCGACGGCTGGCGGACTCCTGATGCATTCCTGAGGCGAAAAGCGGCCGGCCAAACGCTCTCCGAGCGTTATAGTGAGCGCATGTCCGCCTATGATCGGCAGATTCTCCTCCCAACGGAGCGGTCCCCGTCCCCGGTGTGGTCGTGCTTACCCACAGTGATTCTGGCGCTGGTCTTCTTTCTCGTGCTCGGTATCGGCGGCGTGTATGCCTATCGCCAGGCACACCAGAACCGTATCTACCCTGGCGTGACCGTGTTGGGTCTATCGGTCGGACGTGCTACCCGTGCCGAGGCCGAGATGGCGCTACGCGCCTATGTCCACAACGTCCGGCAGCAACCGCTGCGGGTCCGTGTGCCGGACGAGGTACCACCGATCACGTTGATGGCGCTGGGGCTGGACGCGGCAGATGAGGAGATTCTGCGATTGGTGGACGATGCCTGGTGGGTAGGCCGCGATCTGCCCCTGGGGAGCTGGCTGATGAGCCAGCTCGGGCTGCTCACCCGCGGTTACGTTGTGCCCGTCGCGCTGACGCTCGATAGCGAGCAGGCGAGAGAGGTGCTACAACAACTCGCCGAGCAGCTTAGTCGGGAGCCGGTCAGCGCGACGCTCCGGGTAACCAATTCCGACGCGGGGTTCGTCAGCTTGATTGAACGCTCTCAGCCAGGTCGGCGGCTCAAAGTCGAGGAGACGCTGTTGCGCTTGCAGCGGAGCTTGGCCGGCCAATTGCCCACGACTCTCGACTTGGTGCTCGAGGAGTTGCCCGTTCGCGTCACCGAAGCCGACCTCGAGCGACCACGTGCCGCGGTAGACCACCTACTCCAATCCCCGCTGGTGCTCCGGGTCGGTGACAAGACCTGGCCCCTCGAACCGGACGTGCTCTTCTCAATGCTGGACACCGAGGCACTGGCCACCGAGCAGGCCGCTCCGGTGGCACGACTGCGCGAAGCCAAGGTGCGCGCTTTCGTAGCGAGCGTCGCTGCCGACGCAAACGACCCACCGGGCACCCCCTCGCTGGAGCTGACCGACAGCACGATTGCGCTGCAACCGGGTCGGGCCGGCGCGGCGCTCGACGAACCGGCGGCGGTGCGTCTCATCATGGGGCAGGCGCTCACCGAGCAGCGGCTGCTCACACTGCCCATGATGACCGTGCAAGCGACGCTGTCCGAGGCAGCGCTGGACTTGCTGCTGCGGCAGACCAGCCAACGCCTCACGCAGCCGCTCGTGCTGCGCCACGTGAGCCGGGAATGGGTCCTGGAGGGACAGGCGCTGCTGGATTTGGTGATTCTCCAGCCTATCGAGTCCACGACGGCGCCCATAGCGCCAGCAACACTGCCAGACTTGGAAGTAGCTCTGGACCGAGCGCAGGTGGAGGCGTTCATCGGGGCGGAAGTGGCCGCTCCGGTGGCGGTGATGGTCGAGCTGGCTCGCTTTGCTCTGCGTGACGGTCGTATCGAGGTCAACGGCGGGAGTAGCGGTCTCATGCCGGATGGTCCGGCGACGTATGACGCCCTGGCGGCGGCATTCGTGAGTCAGGACCGGGAGGCGCGTGGAGCAGGCGTGCAGGTGCGCCCGGCTCACCCGGCAGAGATCGCGGTGCTGCTGGAACCGTTGCGCCAGCAAGCCGAGCAGTTGGCCGTCCGGCCGGTGGAGGTGCGCTACGGTGCGTATACCTGGCCCATCGCACCGGCGGACTTGGCGAAGATGCTGCGCTTTCGGCAGGGTGCGGACGGTCCCGAGCCGTATCTCGATCCGGACCGGCTCGATACGCACGTGACGGCCATTGCGGTCGAGGCCAGGCAGCGTGCGCTCGGCCCGCAGACGGCCGACGGGCGCCGGCGCCCAGTGGACGTGGCGCGGACCGCCGCGGCGATCCGGGAGGCCGTGCAGGCGTCCGCGCGTGTCGTGCCCGTCACGTTCGTGGCTGCTGAGGACCTACCGCCGCCCGGCCCGGCCCCCGACCTATCAGCACCGTGGATTCCCGACCGGTAGGAGATGCAGCGTACATCGGTGTGTCGCTACTCGTCCGGTACAAAGTCGCCGCGCAGGTAACGCTTGATCTGTCTCGTGCCCCGTGCTATCGCGCTGGCGACGAAGGCACTGCGGCGCTCCGGGACCAGCAGGTCATACACGAGAGACACGTGCGCGGCCCACTCTCCGCGGTGCTGCTGCACCAGCGCGTCGAGTGAGCGTGCAGGATGTGCCTCGTTGCGGCGCAGGCTGGGGCTATACCCGGACCAACGGTAGCCGCTCTCCACCACCCAGGGATCATCCGACGGCAAGACGCGCTCCACCATCTGGTCCCAGAGGCGGCGCAGCGCGTCTACGTTGCCGAAGGGTGGTAGTGCGCCGAGGGCCACGTCGCGCCACTGCAAGCGCCGGTCGGCGGCCGGGATCGGGAGCCGATCCACGAGCAGCCACGCGCCGTAGTGGTGCTCGTCCCATGGTGGCCCAGAGGGGAGCACAGAGATGATGTGCTCCCAGTAAGCAAGGTCCGCCGTAATGTGCGCGATAACTCCGAGCATCCAGGCGGTGCCGGCTGAATCGAGCCGGTCCGGGTTGGCTACGGCCGGGTGGCGAGCACAGAGGGTGGCTATTGCCTGATCCCACGTCGCTGGACGCTGATCGTCGTAGAAGTGGGTACTGTCCTTGTCCATCCCGGCAAAGAGCCGGAGTGCATCCGGGAGGATGCCGCCGGCAAAATAGGTGGCCGGCTGCGTGGTAATCAGGGTATGCGCTACCGGAGCAGTAGTGGCCAAGGCATCGCGCAGACTGCCCAGCAGCGACCAGTGGCTACGTCCGCGCGGCACAACTCGTACTCCCGCTACCCTGAGCAGCGGACACTCGTGGCCACATCTTCCGCTCCGCCGCCCGTGTGCTCGGAGGCACCGTCAGGTATGGTGTATCCGGGCGGTCCTAAGCTCGGGTGAGGGCCGGATGGAGCGCCCATGCTTTGCTGCGAGCCGATTGTAGCAGTCGTCTCGCTCGCTTACCGGCAAGGCGGCGGCGCCGAGAAGTGGCCGGTGCCGCAGACGATACGCAGTACGTATACTGGATAACAGGCGCAACGTCGGCGCCATTGCTCCCAATGCCGGGGAAACGTCATGGGTCTTGCCGACCTGCACATCCACACGACCCACAGCGATGGCATGGCCTCCGTCGAGGCCGTGCTGGATTACGCCGAATACCACACCGCGCTCGATGTCGTCGCTATTGCCGACCACGATCAGGTGCGCGGCGCGCTGGCAGCCCTGGAATGGGTGGCAGCCCGGCCGAGTGCCCGCTTGGAGGTGGTGTTCGGCACGGAGATTAGCGCCTCCTGGGGGCGGCATCTCCTGGCCTACTTCTTCGAGCCACCGTTTCCGACCAAGCCCTTCCCGCGGCACCGCTCGCTGGGCTACACCGCTGCGCTGGTCCACGACTATGGGGGGATCGTGGTTATTCCACATCCGCTCTGCCGCTGGACGCCGAGCGTGGGGCAGCGTGCGCTGACGCGACTGCTGGCGCAAGCGGTGCCCATCGCCGGAATCGAGGCCTGCAACGCCAGCGTGGCAGCGCGCGGCCTGGCGCCGCACATTCGCCGGCTCAACGACGAGCATTGGCAGCTCCCGGAGCTAGGGAGCAGCGACGCTCACCATCTCGCCCAGATCGGGAGCGGCTTGACCGAGTTCCCAGGCTCGACGCCGGCCGACCTGGCAGGTGCGCTGCGCGCGGGCACGGTACGTGCTCGCTGGGGCGAGGCAGCCGCTGCCGTAGGGATGCGGGACCACGCGCGGCAAGCATTCCGCGCGTTGGCCGTGAAGCCGCTCCGCGAGCTGAAAGAGGTACTTACCCCCGCGCAGCAGCGCCGGGGATGATCTCACTGATGGCCCGCACCTCGCCCCACAGGCGACGTCGATTCCCACGTGTGCGGGAATCGACGAGCGGCGGCTAGGCTCCGGCAGCGAGGGCCACGTCTACATCGTCGGCGAACTGCCCGTCGTGGCCTTGCTGCACGCTACGCAGGTACTTCCGCACCGCCAACTGATTAGGGTCGTATCGCAGCGATTGCCGGTACGCCTCCTCGGCGCCGGTTAAGTCGCCGCGATATTGCAACTCCAGGCCGACCATGGTGTAGGCCTCGGCATACGTGGGCGCCAATACGGTTGCCTTACGGAAGCAGGCCAGGGCTTCGTCGGCCAGCTCCTGCGCCATCAAGGCTTTGCCCAACTCCACCATGGCCTCGGGGTCGTTCGGGCGATTTTGGAGGCGCCGCCGGTAGCGGCGAATGGCCCGCAACTCGGAGATATGGGCATCGAGGTCAGGGTCGGCCCAGGCGTTCTCCCGGCGTGCCTGTTCCAGCAAGCGAATAGCCGCGGGCAACCGCCCTTCCTGGGCTGCGGCAAGACCGCGGGCCTTGGGCGTCCGTAGCCATGCCTGGCGGACCTCCTCCGGGTGCCTTTTCATCAACCACAGTCGTCGTATCCACGGCCACGGCACAGTCCCAGTCTGTGTTCCTTCCTCCATGGTATACCCCCCTGGGCACCGATAGCAGTCACGCACTGCATCGGGCCCACCATCATTATTATGTACCAGCCGCGGATCGGTTTCAATACCTTATGCCACACTCGCAATAGTGCTTGGCGCTCCCGGTGCGTTCTGAGCAGCGGCGCGGCGCACGCATGGCCCGTCCACAGCCAAGACCGCCGCCCGGCGGCATGAGCCACTATCCTAGGGACGGTTGTAGGCGGGGAAAGGTTCTGGTCCGTGGGTGGGCCGGCACGCTGCTCCGGCGCTAGCTAATCCAGGTCAAGGCCAGGGCCGCGCCGCCCCCGGCCAACGCCACTGTATAGAGCACGAGGACCGCCTGCCGGTGCGGCAGGCCGCGGCGCACCAGCAGATGGCTGGTGTGGTCCTTGCCGCCTTGGGTGACGCGGCGCCCGGTGCGTAGACGATTCAAGGTGACGAACGTTGTGTCGAAGATCGGCAGAATGAGGATGAGGACGGCTGCGAGCAAGCCCCACCAGCCGGTCGGCCCCGGTTGTAGCTTGGCGCCGATGATAGCGAGGAGGAAGCCGAGGAAGAGCGTGCCGGCGTCGCCCATGAAGATCACGGCGGGGTTGAAATTGTAGCGCAGGAAGCCGAGGCAGCCTCCCGCCACCGCCAGGGCCATGATCGCGACGAGATACTGTCCGTTTGCCGACGCCAATAGGAAAAAGAACGCGGCTGCGATAGCCGTTGCCCCGGCGGAAAGACCGTCTATGTTGTCCAGGAAGTTCACGGCATTGCTAATGCCGACGAGCCAGACGAGCGTCAGGACCAGGTCGAGGGGGAGCAGGCCGAAGACATGGAAGCGGACTCCCGCAGCCAACACGATAGCCGCGGCGAGGAACTGGCCGAGCAGCTTGGCCCACGGCGGGATGCCGCCGGTCGCGCGGTCATCGAGGATGCCGACCAAGATGAGCACGACCGTACTGAGAAAAATGAGTGCCAGCTCGCCGGTCGTGTCCGGCAGAAAGACGTACTGACGCGCCAAGTCCAGGCGAGAGATGAGCAGGAGGGCAATCCAGATGGCCGCGTAAATGGCCACACCACCCAGCAACGGGGTTGGCTGGAGATGCACCTTGCGGGCGCTGGGTACATCGAGCACGCCGAGGCGACGGGCCGCGGACATGGCCCACGGCGTCGCAAGCAGCACGACCGCCAACGCACTGGAGAAGACCGCTAGGTACAGCGCCCAGAGGTCCGGTCCGTTGCCATTCACGTTCTTGCCAGCTTCTCTCGTCCAAACGTACCGTCACCGCAGGCCGAACCTCGCCAAATTCGCACAACTCTATTCCAGCGGGTCAGCGGAGCGGCGTCATTGTGCCACAAGGCGGCGGTAGAAGTCAGCCATGCGCGGGATAAATGCCGAAAGGTCATAGGCCGGATAGACGGACGCGCGCGCCGCCGCCCCCAGCCGCTCGGCGTACTGCCGATTGTTCAGCACGGTGAGCATCGCAGCCGCGAGCGCGTTCGCGTCGCCGCTGGCAGCCAGCAGCCCGGTCTCGCCGTGCGTCACCAGCGTCGGCACGCCACCTACTCGCGTCGCCACTACCGGACGCCCGGCGGCCATTGCTTCTACCAACGTCGTGGGCAGGCCCTCGTTGCGGGAAGTGAGGGCGACAACATCGAGGTCGGCATAGACCAGCGGCAGGTCGCGTCGCCAACCGAGCCAATGCACGGCCGGGGCGATGCCGTACTCCTCCGCCAACTGCGCTAACTCCTCCCGGCGCTCACCGGCACCGACCACGACGAACTGCGCGTCGGGATGCTGCCAGCGCACGGCGGCAGCGGCTTGCAGAAAGACCTCGTGGGACTTGATGGCCGTCAGCCGGGCGACGATTCCCACGAGCTTAGTATCCGGCCCAACCCCTAGCTCGGCTCGCAGCCGGCCGCGGTGGCGCTTGCTGGTGTGATACGGCTCCAGGTCGAGGCCGATAGGTAGCGACACTATCTGCTTGGGTCGCCCCACGCCGTAGCCCAGAATCTCGGCCCGCTGGGCCGGGCCGAGGGCGATGATACGTGTCGTCCGCAGCGCGAGCAGCCGTTCGATCCCCCGGACGAGGGCACTGCGGACCGGGCTGAAGTAGCTGTGAAAGACGTGGCCGTGGAAGGTATGCACCGTGACGGGAACGCCGGCGGCCCAGGCGGCGAGCCGGCCGACCACGCCGGCCTTCGCCGTGTGCGTCTCGACAATATCCGGGCGTAGCTGCCGGAACAAGCGCACGAGCGCCATGAAGGCGCGCAGGTCGTCGCGCGCGTCTATCGCGCGGCCCAGATGCGGAACAACGATTGGGGTGACACCGCGCGCCTCCGCGTCCGTCAGCATATCGCCCTCGTAGGGCGCCGCCACTCCCGTCACGAGCCACTGTTGGAACTGCGCCGGGTCGAGTCCGGCGGTGAGGGAGATCGTGTAGACCGCCGGCCCGCCCACGTTGAGCCGCGCGATCACGCGGACGATACGGATAGGGCGTCTTGTAGAGTCGTCCATTGCGTGTTAGGGGAGGTAGACGGGCACGGGGCTGGGCAACGGCTTTGCTCGGCCGAAGACAGTACCGAAACGGTCATGGCCGCGCGTACCGCTCCAGCCGTAACGTCGGACAAAATCGGGGCCGGGGCCGCCGCTCAAGCTGGCGGTGGCGGTGCTACCGCTTAGAAACGCTGATCCCGCTTCGGGATGATTTTGCCTTTGAGCCAGAAGTGGTAGATGAACAGAAAGGCAGAGGGGATGAGCAGGAGGTGCTTCCGCCAATCCACGTCCGTATCGAAGCCCGGCGCCTGCCAGAAGACGAACCACGTGAGGAAGATGAGGACCGAAAGCCACAGCATTACGTCACCTCTGTATCTGCAAAGTCGCACCGCCGGCGCTCGCGGGAGGCGCTCTTAGCGTACCACAGTGCCCAAGGCACTGCCAGTCATTAGCTTTCAGCGTTCAGCCCCCACACCCCCATCGGACTGGGGCTGAGTGGGGTAGGTATTTTGTGAGGCGGTGCGGGCCTCAGCCGCCGGCCCCCCTGTGGTCCCCCCGCAGGGCAGGGGGACAGGGATTTTCCCCGCGAAAGCGGGAATGACGGGGGAGGTGGGAAGACGGTTTTGCAACGGTCTCCTGTTGAGCTGCTGCGCCAGGGGCTACACTCAGGGACAGGATTTGCGCGGCTCCACTCACTCCGGCGCCGTTCAGCTTGGATTGGGACACCCGATGGCTCGCTTTCTGCTGCGCCGTGTGCTGTTCATGGCCCTCACACTCTGGCTCATTTCGGTGGTGATCTTCGTCGTCACTGAGGTACTGCCCGGCGACGTGGCCACGGCCATCATGGGTCAGGAGGCAACCGCGGAGGACTTGGCACGTATACGCGAACGGTGTGGCCTCAACCGGCCGCGACCGGTGCGCTACGTGGAATGGGTCGGCGGCGCCGTGCGTGGCGATCTCGGTGAGTCCTGTCATTGCCTGGAGACCACCGGCAAGGATTGTAGCGTGAGTCTGAAAATCGCCGGGCGGTTGGGGAACTCGGTCACGCTGGCGCTGCTGACCTTGCTGGTAGGCGTGCCGCTCTCGCTGGCGCTCGGCGTGGTCGCCGCGCTGCGCCGCGGCCGGTTGCTCGATGGCGCGCTCTCCGCCGGCATGTTGGCCGCCGTGTCGGTGCCGGAGTTCGTCAGCGGCATGGTGCTGATCCTGCTCTTCGGTGTCTGGCTGCAATGGCTCCCGACGACCAGCATCCTGACGCCCGGCGTGCGATTACTGGAGCAGTGGACGGTGCTGGTCCTGCCGGCGGCGACGTTGGTGGCCGTGATGCTGGCACACACGGCTCGCCAGACACGGGCGGGGATGATCCAAGTGTTGGAGAGCAACTACATTCGCACCGCCGTGCTCAAGGGCCTGCGCTGGCGGATGGTAGTCGTCAAGCACGCGCTGCGGAATGCCTTGCTGCCGGCGATCACGGTGATTGCCTTGAACGTCGGCTGGCTCGTCGGTGGCCTGATTATCGTCGAGAACGTGTTCAGCTACCCCGGCATCGGCAAGCTGCTGCTCGAAGCGGTAGAGAACCGCGACGTCCCGCTGCTGC
>JAJDZR010000126.1 GCA_022824545.1 Chloroflexota bacterium | reverse complement strand
TCGTGCCCATCCTCACCGCCGAAGAGAATGTGTCCCTGCCGTTGCGCTATGCCAACGTGTCCAACCGGTACCGCCGCGAGCGCGCGCGGGAAGCCCTCGCGGCGGTCAGCCTCGAAGACCGGCTCACCCACAAGCCGACCGAGCTATCCGGCGGTCAGCAGCAGCGTGTCGCCATTGCGCGGGCGCTCGTCAGCAATCCTGCCATCGTGCTCGCCGACGAGCCGACCGGGGAGTTGGATACGCAGACGGCGGCCGGGATCATCGAAGTGATGCAGAAGATGAACGAGCAACGCGGCCAGACGTTCATCATCGTCACCCACGACCCCGGCGTATCCGAACGCACCAACCGCACCATCCACATGTCCGACGGCAAGGTGATCGAGGATTCGGCAACCACCCCGGCAGCAACAGAGACAGCCTAGTGCATTGGTAGGCTACACTAGCTCCATGCTGGTAACAGCCCACGAGTTAAAGCTGCACTTTGGACACTATCTGGAAGCGGTACGTCACGGCCAGACACTGTGCATCACCTGGCGCGGCCAAGCCCTTGCCGAGTTGCGACAACTGGCGCCAACCGCTGAAGAAGCATTGACACAACTCACCACCCAGGGGCTCGCGACTCCAGGTACTGGCAAGCTCCCGCCATACACCCCGGCGGCAGCCAAACGTTCCGCGGCTGCGCTCATCCTGGCAGCGCGAGATACGGGGATCGCTTGACATAAATATCACCGTGCGCTCAGTGGCCGGCTGACTAGGGCGTGTTTGCAAAGTACCAGTTGGCAAGATAAATCCCCTCCCCGGTGCGTTCGCACGATGGAGAGGGGCAATGCTCGTGGCTCGCCCCCCTATGGCCCCCCCGCTGCGGCGGGGGGACGACGTGTACCCTCCCCTGTCGCAACGGGGGAGGGTTAGGGTGGGGGCTACTGCCTAGGGCGGGGGCACTACGGACTGGTGGCGGACGGTGAGCTTGGCGAGCTGCTCCGGGTCGGGGGTGGGCAGGCCGCCGGTAAGCGGCTCGAAGGTTAGCTGCGGCGTCAACTCCAACTGCGGGGTAGCCAGGTCCCGCTCGTAGAAACGGGACGAGGGGAACACGTCGCCGGGATAGGTGAAGTTGGGCAACGTCGCCAGCTCGATACAGAACGCGGCGCCGACGGCACTCTCCAACATGCCGCCAACCCACACCGGGATACCGGCCTGCTCCGCCAGATCGTGGACGGCCAGCGAGTTCGACAGCCCGCCGGTGCGGCCCGGCTTGATATTGATGTACCGGCAGGCGCCGACCTGAATGGCTTGCTCGGCTGCCTTGACGCCGGTGATCGTCTCATCGAGGCAGACGGGCGTCTCGATCTGCCGGGCCAGCTCCGCGTGGTCGAGCACATCGGCGTAGTGTAGCGGCTGCTCGATGAACGCCAGCCCTAGCCCGTCAATGGCCTTGAAGAACGGCAGATCGTCGAGCGTATAGCCGGCGTTGCAGTCTATGTGGAAGGTCATCTTGGGAAAGGTGCTGGTGACAGTACGCAGCACGTCGAGGTCCCAGCCCGGGGCGACCTTGAGCTTGATGCGCGGAAAGCCGGCGTCTACGGCCCGCTGGATATTGCCGAGCAGCATGTCGAGCGAATCCTGAATGCCGAAGTCGGCGCCGGCGACCACCTCGCGCGTCTCACCACCCAGCAGCCGATGCAGCGGCGTCCCCGTCCGAGCGACTTCCAACGTCCACCAGCAGATTTCGAGCGCGGCCTTGGCAAAGCTGTTGCCCTTGAACACGTCGAGCCGCCGGTTCAGGTCGGCGGCGGTCTCGTACTCACGGCCGACGATGTGGGGGCCAAAGACCTCCGTGACGAGGTAGTAGACAGAGCCGGCGCTTTCCGGTAGGTACGTGGGGGCAAAGAAGGGCGTGGACTCGGACCAGCCCTCATGCTCGCCGCTGGTGGCCTTCACCAGCACCGAATGGATGTCGTAGTCCACGCCGTAGGCGGTCCGCCAAGGATAGATGAGTGGCATCGAGACGTAGTACACGTCCAGCTTGTCAATACGCATACAGTGCTCCTTTGGCGGGGTATGAGCTATCAGTCGCCAGCCCTCAGCTATCAGCTAGGCATCGGCCGCGACGGGATAGGTGAAGACGTGATCGGCCTCTGGTAGCTCCGCGAGTTGCGTCTCCGCGTCGGCCGCCAGCAGCCATAGGTCGCGGGTGCTACCGCGCTCCACCAGGCACGCCAGCGGCGGCGCGTGGGGGTCTTGCGCCGCGAACCACGTCACGCGCTCGACGGTGGGCTGCGAACGGTAGGGATTAAAGAGGGCCGCGAAACAGGTGCGCTGGGCGCTGCGCCGGCGGATGACTACGGGCATGGTTTCCGACGCCGGATTGTCCGGACCGTGCGCGGTAATGACCTGGGTTGGCGGTCCGCCGCTGCAATGCAGCCGGAGACCGGCCTCGTCACCGGCGAAGGTCAGCGTGGCGGCGGCGGTGCCGGTCCACTGCGCCACATCCGTCAGGTGTGCATACCCCTCGTTCGCCTCCGCACCCGCCGCCAAAGGCTGGCTGGCGAAGGAACCGGTCAGCACGCCGCGATTGTGATGTACCCAGTCAATGTCTCCCGCCTCCTCCCGCTCCACGAGGAAGAGGTCGAGAAAATAGCCTTGTCCCACCAGGAAGACGCGCCGGAGCCGGGCGTCGCCATAGAGACCCGGCTCGCCCCAGGCGACAGTGGCGTCGGCAATGCCAAAGGGGCCGTCCTCGGGGGCGCGGAAGCACCGCAGCTCACCGCGGCCCGGTGGCTGAGCGGTCTGATCCAGCAGCACCGTGTTATGGCTCAGGGTATGCCGATACCAGGTGTCGTTGAGGCCGATCCCGTAGCCGGGCGTACCGAGATCGGGGGATAATCGCTGGTCATCGAGCATGAGCAGCATGGTGAGCTTGTCGGGATGCCCATGCGTGCCGCCATGCCGCCCATACTTCAGGAGCAGATACGGCTGCTCGTCCTCGGGGGCGCCCCAGTGACGCAGCACCGCGTAGCCTGAGGGCGGTAGGTGAACACTCGCCGGCGCGGGCACATCCTCGGCCGGCAGCGGATCGAGACCGTAGAGCAACGCCTCGACCGTATCGCGCGGCCGCTCGCGGTAGGTGCGCCGGAGCACGCCGCGATATGCCGGGTCGTCGTACCAGGCAGCGGCGACCTCGTAGAAGCCGGCCGATGACGGAATCCCGTGACCGCACTCGTCGAGCAGGCTGCTGTGGTACCAGCAATCGTTGCACGCCGGCAGCGTCAGATCGGGATAGGCCCACTGGAACGGAGCCGACAGCATCGCGCGGATCTGTGGGACCGGCCGCAGATCGGTCGCAGTACCCTCGCTCGCCCGCGCGTGCCAGAGGAGGGGAGCCAGGGAATAGAAGTGGTAACTTGCCGAGCCTTCGTACCACGCGCCGTCGGCCAGTATGCCCTGCGCCACCTGCTGGTGGAACCCGACCGGGCCGGACAGTGCCCACTCGGTCAGGTCCGCGCGGGCGGTCACGATACCGATGGTGCCAATCGCCGCATTGATCCAATTCTCGACGTTGTGAATCCGGTTCAGCCGGTTGACGCGCAGGTGCTCTGCTGCCGGGATAAGCAGCCGCTCCCGGATCGTAGCGAGGTCAGCGGCCGAGAGCGTCTCGCGCAAGAACCAGGTGGCCCAGGCCAGCGGAATGATCCAGACGCTCTCGTCGAGGGCACTGAACGTGACCTTGCCCTTCACCGACCGGCCGTTCTCGTGCTCGAAATCGGCATATCGCTCGGCATATCCGAGCAGAATATCCCGCGCTTTGTTCCGATGTTCGGCGCCACCCGCGATCTGCCACAACAGGGCGAGCCGAAACGCCGCCTCGGTCAGGTCGTGGTTGAGAGACCAGTGCCACGCCGCGTCATACGGATCACCGGAGAACCAGGCCCCATCCACTGGACAGCGATGGCGATGGGGGCTAGTGGGATCGTATTCGAGCTGGACCGCATGATCCGGACAGAAGAATTCGTGGTAGTAGCCGGCCGGGCGCTCCGGCAAATACAGGGGCCGCTCGAACGTCCAAGCCACGTCGGCGTGGAGCCGCCGCATGGCCGCGGCAAAGGCGGGCGTTGTAGCCCGCGTGCGGATCAGATCGAACTGTTGTGTACTAAGCATCTTGCGTAACCTTCAAGTAGGGGAGTGGGGCAGTATCGAGCGAGCACATAATACCAGGCTTACTCCAGCCCCTCAGAGGGTCACACCGGCTTCGGCGGCGAGGCGGCGGACGAGCGTGTTGAACAGCGCGCCGCGCGACCGGCGGATGCTGGCGGCGTCCTGCTCGCGGGCGAGGCCGAGCGCACGCTCCCAGATGTTCATGGCGTCTTGCACTTCCAGGGACCGCAGCACCTTGACGTAAAAGCCGCGCGAGGCACCGGTCTCGCCCAATATCCCCTCGGCGTGCTCGACCTGCTCGCGCCAGTCGGGACGCTCGGCGAGTAGGTCAACGGGTCCATGCTTGCGCTGTTGTGCGGACTTGGCCTGTTGCCCGCGACTGACAATCGATTCTCTATCGAATCCGATTCGTCGAATCGTGTCGGCCAGTTTGACCGGCTCATTACTGACTGGTGGCTGCTCCAATCTGGCCGTTGGGCTAAGGTGGTCAGATTGACCGGCTGACATTTCCTCCCGGTCAGGTTGTCCGGCTAAGGGCACACGTGGGGTATTCCGGCTGGTCCCTGGCGCTTCGTGATTGCCTTGTGGTTGTGCGGCCGCTGTAGTGGTCGGTGGCGGCGCGGCCGCCGCTTTGCGCTGAGTGCGTGTAGGTGGCTTGGCGGTCGCATCGCTCAGGGCCGTTCCGAGCGAGACGGGGAGACCACTCAGCTCTTCGGCGCGCGGCGGGCGATCCGTGTCTTGCGCCAGCGCTATAGCCAACTGCTCGTCTTCCTCGGTGAGCGGGTCGTCGAGCGCCACGATATAGCGGTTGTGGGCCTGGACGCCGTGGCCGACGGACGGATCGTAGCGCCACTGATGCTGACGTTGGACAAACGGGGTGAGGCGCTCGTCGGTCAAGTGGCGCCGTAGGGTGCGCTCGGAGATACCGACGAGGCTGGCGAGTTTTGCGGCGGACAACTCGACGGACTGACCATCTTGCGCGAGGCAGAGGCGGCGGAGCTGGATGATGAGTAGCGACAGATCGCCCCCCAGCCGCGGTGCCCAGCGGGTGAGGAAGTAGTCGCGGACGGGCAGGGTGACGTCGGGCCGTACCAAGCGGTTGTAGATCGAGCGGTAAACGCCCATCAGTTGCAGTGTGTGGGACTCTAGTTCCATGAGTTGGCTCCTCGTCGTGCGATGATGCGTGGTAGCTGTGACAAGGGCGGGTTTCTCTCGGCGGACCGGACGGCACTGCCTGCATCCCAGCGGGTAGGGGAGTCCGGTCCGATCAGCGGCGCGCGGCACCTCCCTCCGTGCTCCCCGGCTCCCGGCGCTGATCGGGGCCGTGGCCCATTGACAGCGCCAGCAGTCCGTCCAGGTAGAACACCTCCCAATAGAGCGGTTGGGCGTCCGCGAGGCGGCTGGGCCGCTCCTCCCACTCGCCCAGCAGGAAGACCTGCCCATGACCGACGTTGCGCGTGGCAAGCACCCGGCGCTGCCGCATGTCGGCAATCAGTTTGGTGATCGTGTTCCGGCTCACGGGTAGGGCTTGGGCCATCAGCAGGTCCGCCGTCGCGTAGGCGGTCAGGAAGCCTTGCGCGTGATATTCGCGCGCCTCGCGGGGGGAGTCCGCCTCGCCGCGGCACACCCGCCGCCGCAGCCAGCCGTAGAGCTTCTGGCCGTCTGCGCTCCAGTCGTAGAGCAGGGGGTGCTCCTGCAGACGGGCAGGGAAGTCCCAGATCATGGCTGCTCCTCGCCGCCGCCCCGACTATGCGCTGAAGACATAGTTCTGCCCACCCACGCGACCTGTGCGCCAGCAGCATGCCTAGAGAACGATGCTACTGCGACATAACTGTTCGCTCGTCAGACCTCGGCCGCCACCCACGAGCATATCAGATGTTGCACAAAATGTCACCAGCGATACGACCTATAGAATCACAACTTCTGTGCATCGCTAGGGTGGCACGATATTCGCGCCGAAGGCGAACCGGCGGCTACGGAGCGGCGGCCGCTAGGCCAAGCAGCGGGGCAGTTTCTGCTCAATGGCCGTGCCACTGAGCGGCCAGGAGGGCGACCACTTGCCGGAACCGCTGGCGGTCGGCGGCGGGGATGGCGGGATCGGTGAGGATGGCCGTGAGCTGGCTGACGGTGGTGTCCAAAGGGCCGAGCTGGGCCAACGCTTGGGGTAGCTGACCGCCTGCTACCAGGAGCGCGTCGGTCTCCTCACCGGTGAGGTCCAGAGCCGTTGCCAGCGCCAGGATGGTGCCCCGGCGGGGGGGATCGCGCTGGCCGCGCTCCAGCCTGCTTAGGTAGCTGAAGTCGAGTTGCACCCGCCGCCCCAGGGCCGGCAGCGATAACCGGGCGTGTTGCCGGTGCGCGCGGAGGAGGGAGCCGAACGAGGTCATGTCGAGAGTATGCAGAATCTTGGTCAACTTGGCAAAACCACTCCACAGCAGTCCAGCCGGCGCTTAGAGTATTTGGTCACATTGGCAAAAACTGTAGAGGCGTCCCTTGTGGTTGCCTGCGCCAGATATCCGGAGAGAGGGCAACCACAAGGGTTGCCCCTACGGCGGCGGCGGCCGCTCACTGCCGGCCCCCTCTCTATTGCTCCGCGATGGAGAGATGATGGTGGATTCCCGCGCAAGCGGGAATGACGAATGAGGCAACGGGGATGACGGCTGCAGCGGCGGCTTCCGGTCCAGCGGGCTATACTCTCGCCGTAGCGTTGCCGGCTGCGGGAGAGCGGGGCGGCTGGGGAGGGCGAGTGATGGCGGTGTCGGATGATGCGTTCCGGGACGTAATGAGCCACTGGGCCACCGGTGTCACAGTGGTGACGACCTGCCACGATGGCGAGATCCATGGCATGACCGTGAATTCGTTCTCGTCGCTCACGGTGGAGCCGCCGTTGGTGCTCTTCTGTGCCGATCAGTCCGCGCACACCTACGGCCTTGTTGAGGCAAGCGGCGTCTTCGCCGTCAACGTGCTTAGTGCGGGCCAAGAAGAACTGTCGAACCTGTTTGCCGGCCGCTACCCGGAGCGCGACGCGGACCGCTTTGCCGGCGTCGCGTATCGGCAGGCAGCAACTGGAGCGCCCATTCTGCAAGGCAGTCTGGGTTACCTCGACTGTCGCGTGGTCGCGCGGTACCCGCAAGGTACGCACACCATCTTTGTCGGTGCAGTCGCGGCGGCGGAGCTGCTGCAGCCCGAGGCGCCGCCCCTCCTCTACTACCATCGCCGCTACCGCCAGTTTCGCGATCATCGGTAGTGACCGGTACCGTCCGGGGCCAGGAGAGTACGTGGCCCGTCCGCCACACGGCTAAGGACTGAGCGAATGAACCGGACGCATACCTTTCCCGTAGTGACCGTTCGTGGGACCAGCTATGAGTTGGGGCGGCAACATGGCGAGCAGGCCGCGCCGTTGGTCGAGCGATACCTGCTTTGGATCGAGCGTCTTACGGGGCTGCCCGGAGATACGCTCTGCCGCAACGCCAGGCAGTTCATCCCGCGGCTGGAGGCGCTCAGTCCGGCGTTGGTCGAGGAGATCCGTGGCTTGGCCGACGGCGCGGGTATCTCCTTCGAGGAGGCGGTGCTCTGCCAGGCCCGCGCCGAGGCCGCGCACGCCCCCGCGGACAGCGGCTGCACGGCCTTTGCGTTGACCGGCGCGGCCACCGCCGATGGCCGCACGCTGGCCGGGCAAAACCAGGACCTCGCCCCCGAATATGCCGACGTGACCATCGTGCTGCGCGTCGAGCCAACCGACGGCCGGCCGCGGGCGGTGATGGTCACGTTTGCCGGACAGCTCGGCTACGCCGGGCTGAACGAGTACGGTGTCGCGCACTTCGCCAATGCACTCTACGATGCGTCCTGGCAGCCGGGCCTGCCGCACTATCCGCTCAAGCGCCTCACCCTGGAGCAGCGGACGGTGGCCGACTGCGTGCAGCTCTATCATGACCACCGGGTCTGCTCGGCGGGCAATGTCGTGCTGTGCGACGGGCAGGGGAGTATTGGCGACATCGAGGCGCGGCCGGAAGGGATCGCCGTCTACACCGACGAGCATCCCGATGCCCGCTTGCACACCAACCACTACGTCACGGCGCAGTTTGCCCCGTTCGAGACGAACTCGCTGGCCGATTCCTGCCCGCGCCTCGACCGCATCCGTGCGCTTGTGCAGCAGCACTGGGGCCGGATCACTGTGGACACCATGAAGACGATCCTAGCGGACCACGAAGGCGATCCGGGCGGTATCTGTCGGCACGGCGCGGATGGTATGCACTCGACCGCCGGCTACGTCGCCGACCCGGCCGCCGGCGTGCTGCACGTGCGCCGCGGCCACGGCTGCCTCGGCACCTGGACCGCCTACGAGGTCTGATTTTCGACACAGCGACACAATGAGCGAACTTGCTTTACTTCGTCATTAGGGGTAGGTGCAAGCCCTTTTCAGGTTGATAGGGAGACTGCTGTGAAGAGTGAGCGAGCGTCAGGCATCGTGCCAGCAGTGCTTCGGTGGGCTCGAGAGCGAGCGGGTTATTCGGTGGAGGATGTCGCTCGACGCATGAAGAAGGACTCCAGCGACATTGATGCCTGGGAGACGGGAGCCGGTGCGCCCACCTATGTTCAATTAGAGAAACTCGCCTATGAGATATATAAACGTCCCTTAGCCATCTTCTATTTTCCTGAGCCTCCCCAAGAAGAACAGCCGCAGCGCCGCTTCCGCAGTCTCCCCGACGAAGATATCGCCACCCTGGATCCAGACACCCTCTACGCTCTCCGGGAAGCGCGGGCCAGGCAGCTTGACTTGATGGAGTTGACTGCTGGAGTCAATCCTGCCGAGCGAAGGATATTCGAAGATGTGCAGCTCTCCTATCACGACGATGCCCCAGTAGACGGGGCCTCCCAGGTAAGAGAGTACCTGGGCGTGACGGCGGAGGAACAGGCCGAATGGCGGTCCTATGATGAGGCCCTTAAGGAATGGCGCCGCCGGGTGCAGGATGCAGGTGTCTGGGTGTTCAAGAGGTCCTTCAGGCAGAGTGACGTGGCTGGTTTTTGCTATGTTCACGATGAGTTGCCGATAGTCTACCTGAACAATAGTCAGCCCAAAGTGCGTCAGATTTTCACCCTGTTCCATGAGTTGGCGCATGTTCTTCTGGGATTTGACCACATTGAGCGATCTGACGTAACTCATTATCTTCGTTTTCTCGAAGGAGAGGACCATAGAAAGGAAGTGGCTTGCAACCGCTTTGCCAACGAATTCCTGGTCCCGACAGACGACTTCGTGAGACATGCTGCTGCTTGGCAGCGTGACGACGAATCATTTAGACGTTTGAGTGAGAGATATTTTGTGAGCCGGGAGGTGATACTGAGGAAGTACCGGGATAGAGGTTGGGTGGATAGCAGTTTTTACCGGGATACTGTTGAGCGATGGCGTTCCGAGAGAGAGGAGACGGAGAACCGTCCATCTGGGAGAGGTGGAAACTTCTACCATACCAAGGCCACGTATCTCGGTGAAAAATACCTGGAGCTAGCGTTCAAAGGCTACTATCGGGGGAGCTACGGATTGGAAGAGCTTGCGAGCTATCTGGACGTGAAAGCTAACCAGGTTATTGGCTTGGAGCCATCCTTACATAGGGCCGTGGGTGTCGAATGACCATCTACGTGTTCGACACCAGCAGCTTCAGCCAGTTGTTCGGAAGCTACTACCGGTCTGTCTTTCCCACCCTCTGGGCATTGTTCGATGAGGTGGTAGCGGCCGGTCGGTTGGTCTCCGTCCGTGAAGTGAGGAATGAGATCGAAAGAAATCTAGGGACAAGGCTAGAGACGCTCACGGATTGGTGTGCCTCGCACCAAGAGCTATTCACGACCCCTAGCCCGCAAGAGCAGACCCACGTTGCCAGTATCTTTCACAATTCTCATTTTCTTCAGCTTGTGACACAGAAGGCGCTCCTCAAGGGAACACCGGTGGCAGACCCGTTCGTTGTCGCCAAGGCGTGGGAGATAGGTGGCTGTGTAGTTACCGAGGAAGCAGACAGACCGAACGCTGCCAGGATTCCCAACGTGTGCGCGCACTTTGGCGTGGACTACACCAACTTGGAGGGTTTTATGGAAAGGGAAGGATGGCAATTCTGATGTGTTGCGCTACGGCCTCTCCTGTGCTTACGTACCAGGCCTCGCCGTAATGCCGTGGCCGTATGATCCCTCGCCGCCGCACATCACCCCGGAGATGCTGCTCGCGGACCGGTGCCAGCGCGAGGGGGTCACGCCGGAGTCGTTGGCGCTGCCGCCGGTGCTGGTCACCACCTTTCAGGGTGCCTCCTATCGGCATTTGGCCGCCCGCACCAGGGTCACACCGCCGCCGGCCCGTCAGGACGGCACCGCCGTTGTCGGGGGTACGGCTATCGGCAAGACCCCGGATGCAGGGCACCCGATAGCCGTGGTGCGGCTGCCGGCCGGCGCGCCGGCCGCCGTTGTGGTCCTGGAGAGCGCGTTTGTCCGCGGCGTGCAGACGGTCCTGGTCGTTGGGTCAGCTGGCAGCCTCCGGGCCAGCCTCCCGCTCGGCAGCACCGTCGTCGTGACCGATGCGGTCCGCGAGGAAGGCACGTCCTACCACTACTTGCCGGCCGGTGTCCCGACGTGTGCCAACGCCGAGATTAGCGCCCTCTTGCTACAAAGCGCCGCAGCGTGCGGCGCCAAGCCGGTGCGCGGACCAACGTGGACGACTGATGCACCGTTCCGGGAGACGGCTGGCGCCATCAAGCGGCATCAGGATGCCGGTGTCGCGGTGGTGGAGATGGAAGCGGCGGCTATCTTTGCCGTCGCGCAGGTGCGCGGTGTGCGAGCCGGACTGCTCGTGGCCGTCAGCGACGAGCTATTCGTCCCGTGGCGCCCGGGCTTCCACGACGAACCGTATCTCACCGCGCTGACGCGCGGCATTGACGCGGCACTCCTCGCCGCCGAGCAGCTCGCGCAGTCCTCGCTACCAAGTGCTGATCGTTGAGCGGGACGGAACGCCGTGCTTTCTAGCCGTGGCGCTCGCGGAGCAGGGCCGCAGCCGCGGCTTCGCGTTGGAGCTTGACGTAGGCCTCGTCTATCGGGATGTTGGCCGCCGAGCCGGGGGCAAACCCGCAGTCGGGGTTGAGCCAGAGCCGCTCGGCGTCCACATAGCGCAGCGCTGCCTCGGCGCGGGCAGCAATCGTCTCCGCCGTCTCGATCTGCTCGCCACGCACGTCCACGCAGCCTAGCCCGATAGTCCGGTCGTCCGGGAGGGCACGCAAGATACTCATGTCCCCGGCTACCGGGATCGAGTATTCCAAGACGTACTGGTCCACGTTGAGCCGTTGCATCGCCGGGACCAGCATTTCGTAGCCGCCCGCAGCTTTCCAGCCCAGCCGGCCGGCATTGCCGCGGCACAGGTGAATGGCGACGGTGACGCCGCGCACGCCGGTAATGACCGCGTTGAGTAGCTCTACACAGTGGTCAATCTCGTAGTTTGGGTCCGCGTAGCCCGCGCGTCTGGCCGGATCAACCAACGCACACAAGCTCGTGTCATCGAACTGCACGACGGTTACCCCGGTCCGGGCGACGGCCGCCAGCTCGTGCCTGAGCACCGGGACTAGCGCCTGCATGAACGCTTCCCGCGTGGGATAGGCGCGGCGTGACCGCTCCGGCTCCCACAGCCGTTGCCCCAGCAGGTATGGTGATGGCAAGCAGACCTTCGTCATCCGGTCGGTGTGCCGGACGAGAAAGCGGGCCTCCTCCGCGATGCGGCCGGGGCGGCGTGGGGTCATTGGCTCAACCACTGTATGGAAGGGGCGCGCTTTGCCTAGCTCGTCGTCTACGACGTAGGCCTCGAAACCGTGCATGATCTCGGCGATCACACCGAAATACGACCGCCGCCGCCATTCGCCGTCGGAGATCAGGTCGAGGCCGGCAGCCTCCTGCATAGCGATGACGTACTGCGTTGCAGCGTCGAGCCGCCGCCCGTACACGTCCGCCGGGGTGTGTCCTTCAGCGCGCGGATCGAGCAAATCGCGCAGGAATTGTGGCCGCGGCAAACTGCCCACGACGCCGGTGGGGAAGAGTTGCCCGCTTATGCCGACCTGGGGGGCCATCATCGCCATTCCGCGCACACGATCTCGTAGTCCTCGGTGGTGTCAATCTCGTAGTAATCGCCGTGTGTGTCCACTTTGTGTATTGCTACGCCCTGCTCCAACATCTCTTGCAAGAGGTGGATCAGGTAGGCGGTTTGCACCGAGGCGGCGCCCTGGAAAGGCTGGTCACCGTAGTCGGCTACGACCCGGTGGTAGTGCTCGCGCAGTAATTTGGCGCCGCGTGGGCTGAACTTGGCCACGCCGATGTACTCGCCACTCGCTGCGGCTGCCGGGATGAGGCGGCTCACACTGGTGATGCGGTCGCCTTGTGCCAGCACTTTCTCGGCGTCGGATTCCGGGTGCTGCGAGCGACGCCGGTACCGCCAGCGCCAGTCGGTATCTACTACCAATGTGATGTCAGCGCGACTACGCATCAGCCGTTCTACGGCGTGCGGACGATAGAGAATGTCGGCGTAGGTGCAGACGAATCCGTCGGTCATGGCCGGTTCGGCGTAGAAGAGCGAGGCGAGGATGTTGTTTCGTGGCCAGTCCACGTTCTCGTAGTAGGTGAACTCAGGATAGGCCGCGCGGATATGGGGCAGCTGATAGCCACCGACAAAGGCGATCCGGCGTGGCCCGAAGCCCCCGGCCGCCAGCGCCTCCAAAATCCAGTCCAGGATACGCCGCCCCGCCACCGGTGCAAAGCACTTGGGCTGCTCGGCGGTCAGGGGCATGAGGCGCTGGCCGCGACCGGCGCCGATCACAATGGCTTGCATCGGCCCAAGTCTAGCAGGATACCGGCGTGGGGCAGCGCCAACGCGCGCATGTAACGGAGTGTATCAGGTGCTCAGGCAGCGCGATTGGGGTGGTCGGACTTGAGGTGGAGCCTATTCCTCGACTTGTTGCTGCCGGTGCCATGCCCGCCAATGAGCCAAGTCTTCCGACCGCAGACGGTCGCTCCAGAGCGCGTTAGGGCCGGCGTGGCCGAGTAGGTGCAGACGCCGCACCCAGCCGAGGTAGCCGGGCAACTGCCGCACGAACGCGCGCAGCGCCGCCGGGTTCACATGCCACCAAGGGCGTTCGTGCGGCAACGACGGCGCGTAGAGACCGAAGGTCTCCAGCCGCCAGCGCCGATACCGACGGTCGCGGAACCACCATAGTTGGCGCAGGTGACAACCCCAGGTCCGCATCGCGGTCATTCCCCATCATCTGCCCGCTAGAACAGGAGCTGGACCATAATCAGGACGTAAATGAAGCCCAGGATGCCGAAGGCGAGGCCCAGTACGATGAACAGGGCGACCTGCTTGTGAAACGGCAGCCGGTAGATATGCCGACGCAGCCGGTCGGTAGGCTCGTGGATACGCTCCGGCGGTTCCTCTCTGCTCATCTGTACCTCACGATGCTCCGGGGGTGGTAGGCGGTATCGGTTTGGGGGCCTTGACAAGTGTGGTAAGCGGCGGCGCCCTTAAATTGTAGAACGGAAAGGCCCGTGTTTGCACTGCGGCGATGAGTCGGTCGTCACCGCCGGCTGCAAGGCCATGTGCTCCCGGTGGGTCGTCAGGGCCGATCAGGGCGGTAGCCTTGGCTCGAACGGCCGCTGGTGCCTCCAGCAATGCCAGCAGGAGCGTGGCCCAACAGCGGGCCACGACGGTGGGATTGTAGCCACCACCGCCGACGACTACCAGCCGTCCGTCGCAGAGGCGGTGCGCCAGCCGGTGGACGCTGCGGGCAATATGCGCGAAGGTACCCAACGTCAGCCCCAGCCGCACCATCGCGTCTTGGTAGTGGCCATCCACCCCGAACTGCAAGATGATCGCCTGTGGACGGTAGGCCTGGACGAGCGGTGGCACCAGCGCGTCGAAGACATGACGGTAGGTTGCGTCGCTCGTGCCACGGGGAAGCGGGATATTCACCTTGCTGCCCAGTCCTGGCCCCCAGCCTAGCTCGTCGTAGTGGCCGCTGCCGGGAAAGAAACGTCCGTCGTAGCGGTGCAGCGATACTGTGAGCACGTCCTCGCCATAGAGCAGTTCTTGCGTCCCGTCCCCGTGATGACCGTCAATGTCAATGATGGCAATCCGGCGCCAGCCATAGTGCTGTTGGGCGTGTCGGACCGCAATCACCACGTCGTTCAGTGGGCAAAATCCGCTGGTGCGGTCATGGTGCGCGTGATGTAGCCCACCACCGGGATTGAAAGCGTGCGCCGCTCCGCCCGTCGCGATGGCGTCTACGCAGGCCAGCGATCCGCCGACGGCAACGCGCGCCCGCTGCCAGACGCCGCGCCAGGCCGGAGTTGATGTGCCGTCCAATGTCCCGTGACCGCGGTGATCCGCCGCTTGCAGCCGGTCGAGGTAGTCGGGATCGTGGACCGTGAGGAGTGCGTCGGGGGGCGCGGCCTCCTGCTGAACCTCCGCTAGGAGTGGGTCGAAGCCGCAAGCGGTGAAGAACTGCCGGGCCGTGCCGTAGCGTTCCCACGCCCGCGGCAGTGGCGAAAAACCGCGCCCCGTATAGGCGGGGTGGTAGGTCAGGAGCACACGTCCAGGCATCGTGGTGTGATGTTAACCGGGCGAGACGGGCACACGGGTCGTTCGCCCTGCCGGCTGGCGTTACCGCCGCGCTGACTCTACCCCATCCGTAGGGGAGCCAGTGCCACTATGTATGCTGGTGGGGTCCGGACCATTAGTGAGATCGAGGGAGAGCACATGGACACCACGGCAGCGGTCAAGCTGTTCCGAAATAACTGGTTCCGCCGCAATGAAGCGGACGTGGAGCTTACATCGGCTGAGGAGCAGCTCATTGCCGCGGCACTGGGTCCGGTGCCGACGCGCTGGTCCGGCGCACCGGACATTGAGCGGATGAAAGCAACTCTGGCCAACGAGCCGTCGGTGCTGGACCGCATTGGCGTACAGCTGCTCCAGGTTGTAATTGGCATGAAGGGGTGTGGGCCGGTCGTACAACTCCTCCTCGACCGGGACGTGCCGCTCGACGTCGCGGCGACCGAATACAACGTCCTGCACGAGGCAGCGTGGGGCGGCATGACCGATACCCTCCGGGCCGTGTTCGAGTCCGGCGCGGCCGACGCGACCGGCGTCTCGGTACGCAAGCCGCACACCGGCTGGCCCGACAACCTCTCCCTCATGTATTGGGCTGCCTGGGGCGGATACGCGGAGCTTGCCGAACTCTTGATCCGCTACGGTGTTGGTGTTCACCACGAGCTGCCGATCAAAGGGAACGGGGAGCGGGGTACAACCTCTCTGCAGGAAGCTGCCGCGCCAAGTCATTGGGACAAGCAGGTGTGGCGGGCTGAAGGGAAGCGCGAGGTCGCGCGAGTGCTGATCGCGGACGGCGCATACTACGACATCTACTCGGCATGTGGCCTCAACGATACCGGCCGGCTGAAGACACTCATTGACGAGGCCCCCGCGGTCGTAGGTGCCACTGAGGATTACGGCATGACGCCGCTCCATTGGGCAGCGCGGGTCGGAGCAATGGAGTGCGCGGAGCTGCTGGTGGCAGAGGGCGCCGAGGTCAACGCGCTGAACAAGTCCCAGCGCACGCCACTGCAACTGGCTGCCGAGAAAGACCGGTCCGACATGGTGCGCTGCCTCGCAAAGCACGGCGCCGACTTGAAT
>JAJDZR010000259.1 GCA_022824545.1 Chloroflexota bacterium | reverse complement strand
ACGGTTTACGGAACTGGTGCAGTTGTACAATAATACGCCCCGCAAGTGTCTGGACTATCAGACGCCCGCGGAAGTCTTCTCGCACGACGTGTTGCACTTCAACTGTGAATCCACCTCCCCGCTTGCGCGGGAATGACGGGGCTGGAGAAAGGACATGCGGATGAAGATTGCGAACGTGGAGACGTTTCACATTGTTGCCGACCGTGACTATATGGCGGAAATGGGGTTGCGGCCGACGCGAGTCTTGGTACGTGACCGGCATACGATGGCCGGGGCGGTCGGGGCGCTGGATCGCAATGAGGGGCGCCATCTCTGTGCCTATCCGGCACAGGAGCAAACGCTGCTGGTGCGGTTGACCTCCGATACCGGTCTCGTCGGATGGGGCGAGGCACACTCGCCGCCGGTGCCCGGTGTCGCCAAGGCGGTGATTGCGGACCTCTTCGCGCCGCTGCTGCTGGGGCAGAATCCGCTGGCCATCGAGGTGCTCTGGGATCATCTGTACGCCTCGATGCGGCTGCGCGGGCACGGCTCCGGCTTCATGCTGGAATCGCTCGCCGCGATTGACATTGCGCTGTGGGACCTGGCCGGCAAGGCGCTCGACCTGCCGGTCTACCAACTGCTCGGCGGTCCGTTCAACACCGCCATTCCCTGCTATAGCGGGCTACCCGGCGACACGCTGGAGGAGCGAATCACGGCCGCCGTGCAATACGTGGAGCAGGGGTTCACAGCATTGAAGCTCCATCTCGGCCGCAACGACTGGCGCGGTGACCTTGCGACCATTGGGGCCGTGACCGAGGCCGTCGGCGAGCGGGCTACCGTGATGGTGGACGCGCACGGCGCTTACGACACCCGCACCGCGACGCAGATCGGCCGCGCGCTGGAGCGGATGGGCGTGGGCTGGCTGGAAGACCCGCTGCCGCCGGAAGACCTAGACGGCTACGCCGCGCTGTGCGCCGCGCTGGACCTGCCGATTGCCAGCGGTGAGACCGAATGCACGCGCTGGCAGTTCCACGAGAAGCTGCGCCGGCGCGCGGCCGACGTGATCCTGCCCGACATCTGCCGCGCCGGCGGCATCTCCGAGGGGCGCAAGATCGCGTTGGTGGCCGATCTGTTCAACGTGCCGTGGTGCGCGCACGTGAGCATGGGATCATCTATCCACGTGGCGGCAGCACTGCACCTGGCCGCGGCATCGCCGAACTTCCTGATTTGCGAATATCGCGGGCCGGAGCGGCCGAACCCGCTCGGCGACGTGCTCTTGCAGGAGCCGATCCACTATGAAGCCGGGCACTTGCACGTACCGCCCGGACCGGGCTTGGGGATTGCGTTCGACGATGACGCGCTGCGGGCACATAGTATCGACTCGTATACGCCGGTGGGGTGAGGGGCAGTTGTCGGGCCTCACCCCCCGTCCCCCCCTCCACCATGTAGAGAGGGGGAGTCCATGCACCCAACGGAGCAGTGGCTATGAAGATCACGGACATCGAGATCATCCCGATCTATCCGCGCATTGCCGCGCGCAACGCCGCCTATACGGCGCGCTTTCACGACATGAACCACCTCACGGTGTTCAAGGTGCAGACGGATGTGGGGGTCGTGGGCTACGGCGAGTTTCGCTGCACGCCGCCGCCGCGGTCGTATGTCGAGCCGCTGATCGGCCGCAGCCCGTTCGACTTCATCAACAACACCCTCAATCCCGGCCTGGGCGGCGCGCTCTATGACGTGATGGGGAAGTATCTCGATGTACCGGCCTACAAGCTGATGGGGCAGAAAGTTCGAGACGGCGTCTCGGTCGCGGCCTGGACCCGGACCGCTTCGCCGGAGCTATTCGCGGCCGAGGTACAACGCGCGGCAGCGGAGGGCTACACGATCTTCAAGATGCATACGTGCGCCTACTACGACGTGATCGAGCAGACGCAAGCCGTGCAGGAGGTCGCGCCGCCGGGGTTCGAGATTCACTACGACTTCAACTCCAACCGCACGCTCGCCGCGGCACTGCCGATCATCCGGGAGTTGGAGCAGTATCCGGTGGTCGGCTACATCGAGGACCCGTTGACGGCGCACGACCTGGACGGCTGGCGGCGCCTGCGAGAGCAAACGCGGCTGCCGATCATCATGCATAAGTCCCCGGTGGGGCATTTGCAGGAGCTGCTATTCGGCGTGGCGGATAGCTATATGCTCGGCGGGAGCATTGGGGAGACGCTGACCCTGGGGGCCGCCTACGGTCGGGCCAACGTGCAGGTCTCCGTGCAGTTTGGCGGCGGGGGGACGCTGGCCAAGGCGCTGACGCTGCACGTGATGGCAGTCCTGCCTACGGCCACCGGCCACTCGGTCAACTTGGACGATCAATACGAGGAGGACATTGCCACCGAGCGCATTCCGGTGATCGAAGGCTTCTCATCGGTTCCGGAGGGACCGGGGCTAGGCGTGGAGGTAGACGAGGAGGTGCTGGCGCGGGTGGCCGCGAACGATCCGACGGTGCCACCCAAACACATCGGCATCATCCGTCTGCCGAACGGCCGTGAGCTACACACCCCGTCATTCTCCCACTGGATAAGTCATCCCGAGGCGGGCCGCTGGTTCAGCCAGCTGGCCGGGCAGGAGGAGGGCAGCATCCGGGGCGTGAGGATGGAGTTGTGGGAGGACGACGGATCGGCGGAGTTTGCCCGCGCTCACGAGCGGGCCGCCCGTCGGCTGGCCAGTCATCAATAGTACCGATCCGTCATTGTGGCGGAAGGGGAACGGGACTGGCCTCACCCCCCGGCCCCCTGACAGGTCAAAGCCGCACGGATAGGGCCAGGTGTGGTGCGGCTTTGGCCTGTCACCTCTCCATCGCGGAGCGATAGAGAGGGGGAGTATGGCAGGGGGACCATAGGAGGGCTGTATGTTGAGCGAGCTGCGGCAGTTCGAGCACTACGTCGCCGTTGACGGGTATTGCGCCTGGCCCAATCTGACCATTCTCGACGACGGCTGCATCGGTGCGCTCATCTTCAACCAAGGGAGCCACGGCCGGGTCGAGGGCGATATCGAGCTATGGGTCAGCCGCGACGGTCGGCCGCCCTGGACGCAGCGGAGCACCGTCACGCAGCATCCGCCGGGCGAATCGCGGTTCAACGTGGCCGGTGGGATGGGCCACGACGGCACGCTGATTGCCCTGGTCGGCGGCTGGCTGCGGCCGCAGCGGCTGCCGATTCGCACCGACAACCTGCTCGATCCGCTGGTGTGTCGCTCTACCGACGCCGGCCATACGTGGGACGTGGCGGGGAGGATGACCGGCCCGCCCGGCGCGGGCAAGCTCATCCCGTTTGGCAATGTGCGTGTCGGGCAGGACGACAGCCTTTACGTCGCCGCCTATGACTGCCGGATGAGTAGTACGGAGATGGCGTCGCGCCTCAGCTCGGTCTACATCTTCCGCAGCCCCGACAACGGGCACACCTGGGGGGCGGCGCAAGTCATTGGGCGCGACGGGTTCACCGAAACGGATATTTTGCAGGCGCCGGACGGGCACTGGCTCGCCGCGGCGCGCACGTTGAATGACTATGGGAATCCCAGCAGCCCGCACAGCAACGCTTGGGTGACACTGTGGCGCGGCGACCGGACCGCAACGACCTGGGAGCAGCAAAACCCGCTGACGCTGCCGTGGCAGCACCCCGGCAACCTACTCCAGTTACGAGACGGGCGGATACTGTTCACCTGCGGCAACCGGGTGCGTGGCTGTTACGGTGTGTTCGTGCGGGTCAGCGAGGATCAGGGCGAGACGTGGGCACCACCGCTCGCCTTGGTCGGCGATCTCTCCCACGTCGGACGCGCCGACTTGGGATACCCCTCAACCGTGCAGCTGGCTGACGGCACGCTGGTCACGGCCTACTACGCCATCGGTGCAGTGCATCATCAGAACTACCACATGGCCGTGTTTCGCTGGTCCACGGACGAGATCGAGCACCATCTCGCCGGCGTGCGGCGCGACCAGCAGGAATACCCACACGGGTAAGGCCGCAGAACCGGTATCCTTGCGTCATTCCGTCCCTGTCCGGGTATTGTGTCCCGGTACACCTGGATTGCGGCCGGCGCCGCAGTGACGCAAGAAGGAGACAGCCACCACGATGGAATTCGATCTGATCATCCGCAACGGCACGGTGATAGACGGCTCCGGGCAGCCCGGCGTCGGGGCCGACGTGGGTATTCGCGGCGACCGGATCGCTGCGGTGGACGATCTCGCCGCGGCAACGGCGGCGCAGACGCTGGACGCGACCGGCAAGGTCGTCTCGCCCGGCTTCATTGACATCCATACGCACTCCGATTTCACGCTGCTGCTCGATCCGCAGGGCGAGGGGATGGTGCGCCAGGGTGTGACGACCAACGTGATCGGCAACTGCTCGCTCGGCTGCTATCCGGTGAGCACGGACGGTCCTGCGGCCCTGCGGGAGACGCTGACCTGGCTGTCGGCGGCGGACGTGGAGTGGGACTGGACAGACCTGGAGGGCTACCGGCGGCGCTTCAATTCGCAGGGCGCCGCGCTCAACGTGGCCTCTTTGGTCGGACACACGGCGATCCGCACAGCGGCGATGGGCTACGACCAGCGGGCACCGACGGCAGACGAGCTGGCGGAGATGCGCCGTCTGGTGGCGGAGGCGATGGAGCAAGGCGCCGTCGGCATGTCGGTCGGGCTTACCTACGCGCCCAGCGGGTACGCGGATACGGAGGAGCTGGTCAGCTTGGCCGAGGTCGTGGGGCGATACGGTGGCTTCTACGCTGCCCATCAACGAGTGGATATGGAGACACAGTACGAAGCCCGGTTGGAGACGCTGGAGATCGTCCGCCGCGCCGGTCTGCCGGCCCAAATGTCCCACAACAATGTCGGCGGTAAGCATTTTTGGCATCTGCTCCCCGAAATCCTCGACCTCCTGGACCGTGAGACCGCCCGCGGCATAGACGTGACGTTCGACGTGTATCCCTACGACGCCGGCATGAGCACCACGGACCAGGTGATGCCCGCCTGGGCGCAAGAAGGAGGCGCGGCGGCGCTGCTGGAACGGCTGCGCGATCCCGATACCCGCCGGGTGATCCGCGACGAGCTACGCGAAGGTCGGGGCCGCGGCCCGGAACCCTGGGATTGGGAGGGGATTCGCGTGACCGACGTGGAGGAGCCCGGTGACCCGGCGTGGTCGGGCAAGACGGTGGGTCAAGTGGCTGAGATCATAGGCGTGGACCCGCTGGAGGCCTTGCTGGTGCTGACCGAGTGCCGGGCGGCGGCCACGTTCCACCTGCAAAACCTAGACAACACTCGCCTGCTGATGCAGCATCCGCTCGGCATGATCGGCTCGGACGGCAACGCCGTCACCATCGGTGCGCCGTCCCTGCGCGGCCGGCCGCACCCGCGGTACTTCGGCACGTTCCCGCGCTACCTGGGGACGTTCGTGCGCGACGAGGGGCTGCTGCCGCTGCCGGAGGCCATCCGCAAGATCACCTCGGCGCCGGCACAGCGGCTGGGCTTGCGGGATCGCGGCCTCGTGGATCGTGGCCGCGTGGCGGACATTACGGTATTCGACCCGGAATCCATCACCGACCACGCCACGTTCGACAATCCGCTCCAATACGCCACCGGCATTGACTCCGTCCTGGTCGCCGGCGAGTTCGTCCTGCATCAGGGCCAGACAACTCAGGGGCTGCCGGGCAGGGCACTGGCGAGAGGTTAGGACAGGGGTGAACCATGCCTCACCCCCCGGCCCCCTCTCCATCGCCGAGCGATAGAGAGGGGGAGTAGATTCCCGCGTGCGCGGGAATGACGGAGGTCTGGCCCCCCTATGGTCCCCCCGTTGCGACGGGGGGACGGTCGCTTTCCTTTCCTGGAGTTGGCTCCGGGGGGAAGGCCAGGGAGCGTGCCAAGTAGCATACTGGTTATCCATGACGGCGCTAGTGCCACCTGGTATAAGGAGTGGGCAAACCGGCCACCGGCCACGGACTACTGACTACCGAACGCTTGTGCAGAAGGAGAGAGAGCGATGACGAGTGCGAATGGAGGACGAGAATTCAGGCTACCGGGACTCATCCTCACCGGACCGGGCTGCCTCGGTCAGACCGGCGCGGCGACGGCGGAGTTGGGCGTCAATCACGCGCTGGTGGTGACCGCGACTCCGTTGCGCGAAAGCGGGGCGGTTGACGAGGCGACGGCGGTACTCAACGCCGCTGGTGTTGCGACGACCGTCTTCGACGAGATTAACGCCGAGCCGACGACCGACGACGTGGAGGCAGCCGTGGCCACTTACGAGGCGGCCGGTGCCAATGGGGTAGTGGGTCTCGGTGGCGGTAGTGCGCTCGACACGGCGAAGGCGGTTGCCGTGCGGGCCGTGCATCCGGGGCCGCTGTCACTCTATCAGGGGCAGGATCAGATTCCACCGGGGCGCGCGCCGCTGGTAGCCATCCCCACGACCGCCGGCACGGGCAGTGAAGTGACGCGCTTTACGATTCTCACTGACCGGGCGCGTGACGTGAAAATGCTCATCGGCAGCGCAACGGTCATCCCGGACGTGGCCGTCGCTGATCCGAACCTCACGTTGACCGCGCCGCCGCCGGTGACGGCTTCTGCCGGCATTGACGCGCTCACGCACGCGATTGAGTCGTACATCTCGCGGCGCGCCCAGCCGCTTTCCAGCTCGCTGGCGCTGTCGGCGATCAGCATGATCGGCGCCAACCTGCGGCAGGCGTGGGCCAACGGTCAGGACCTGGCCGCGCGGCGCGCGATGATGGACGGGGCACTCGTCGCCGGAATGTCTTTCACGAACGCTTCGGTCGCGCTCGTCCACGGGATGGCCCGACCGTTGGGGGCGTATTTCGGCGTGCCGCACGGGCTGTCCAACGCCGTGCTGCTGCCGCATGTGATGGCCTACACCGCGCCGGAGGCCACCGGGCAGTACGCGGAGATCGCGCGGGCGCTGGGCGAGGAGGTAGCGGGTCTTTCTCCGGTAGCGGCGGCCGACCGCGCCATCGCTGCCGTGCAGAGCTTGTGCAGCGACGTCGAAGTGCCGGGCCTGACGGCGCTCGGCGTGGGCCGCGACCAACTGATGCCTGTGGTCGAGGCGATGGCCAACGATGCGCTGGACAGCGGCAGCCCGGCCAACAACCCGCGGGTGCCGGAGGCGAGCGAGATCATCGTGCTGTACGAGCAGGCGCTCTAGGGCGCTGCCTGCATATCGGCCGTCCGGCACCCTGAGACGCCGTTGCCGGCCAGCACTGTCGCGCCTATAATGGGGATTGCTGCCCTGCCTGACATTCGGCGGGGACGGTCCACATGGCTGGTGTATGGGGAGGGCCGGATGCCGAAGTATATTGACATCAGTGAGAACGAGGCGTGGGCCATTGACCACACTATCCGCCATACCTACCAGGACGGACAGCAAAACATCGGCAAAGACTTGCTGCTCAAGGCGATGAACATAGTCCTGGAGTTCGAGGAGCGGCGGGCGCAGCCCTACGCCAGCCAGGAGCTTCCGCTGGCGCTGACCGAGGCCGAGTGCTGGGCCATAGACCATCAGATACGCTGCGACGTCACCTTAAATGACAAGCCGGTCGGCCGAAACTTGCTGCTGAAAGTGTTTCGCCTCCTGACCGAGTACGCGAACGAGCGCGATTCGCAACTGGGGGTGGACACCCTCGATACCCTCGCCGACCTGCTCCGGCGCCCGCCATCGGAAGCCGATAGACCATCCGACCAACCCTCCGACGAGCCGTGGCCGGACTCCGAGCCGGACGACCCCGCCGCTGCCCCGGAGCGCCCCACGTAGCGCCGCTCCCACCCGCTGCCACTAGCGCACCGGGAAGCGCCGGCGGCTGCGGTCAACGGAGAGGGGGACGTTGGCAATACGCTCCAAAACAGGCAGATATACCTGCTCGACGGTGCGGCGCGACAGCCGGACCTTGCGATCTACCTTGTACAACGGGGCGTTGTGGACGGTATGACCGCCGTAGAGGGCCAGCACGAGCGCCACTATCGGCTCGATAGCGCGCGGATCGGGAATCCACGCTTGCTCTAGGTCCTGAAAGGATTCCGTCTGCCCCACTGCGCTGGCCGGAACGTCAATGCGGAGCGGATCGTCGTTGGGCGCCGGCCGGACGTAGCAGCTCACCATCGCCGGGCACTTCGCCAGCAGTTCCTCCGCCGCGGGTTGGGGAGGAAAGTCGCCCGGATCGGTCGCGCCGAGCAGAATAGGGTGCGAATAGCCGGGCCCGGTGAGCCAGCGGTACAGTAGCTCCGGGTCGCTGGGCCGCCCTTCATCCGTGGGCAAGCCATCTTGCTCCAGGAGGCTGGCCATGAACTGGGCGCGAGTAGTCTTGGCGACACCCATGACGAGCAGGTTCCGCTCGGCTGACCAGCGGCTCAGCCGCACGTAGTCCTCCAGGGTCTGCTCGACCCGACCAGGCTGCGTGGCCGCCGTCCGCTCTCCATCCAGGCCGAGGCCAAACGTAACCCCCCAGCCATAGGAGGGGCTGAGGTGGGTCAGCTCGGCGTGTAGTGAGCCGTCGAGCAGGAGCACGCTTTCCTGTGGACGCTCGATCTGCTGCGCCATCTCCAGGGCCACCTGCGATTCCAGCCGCCGCATCATCAGGTCACGTAGAGACGACACATCGGTCGCGCTGCGGCGGGCATCGTAAATCTCCAGGTCCACCTCGGCAACGGTATCGGCCTCGGTCGGGCCGGCCAGGAAGGCTTGCGCCACGACGATGTAGAAACCGCTATTCAGGGCCGCCACGTGGCCGGAGCCGTCTACGGCGTAGAGCAGCGAGCGGTCCTGCGCGAGCGCCGGCAGCGGGTACCAGCGCTCGCGCGCGGCAGCGGCCCATTGATCCTCTGCGTCACTCTGGGTCTCCGGGGCCAAACGCTTGGCCAGGTCCGGCCCCTTCTCCCGACACAACTCCACAAACCGGTCGAGCAGCATCGTAGACCTCCTCGTGGTTTGATGTAGCCCCCTCCCTAACCCTCCTAACCCTCCCCCGGAGCAAGCTCCAGGGGAGGGAATGGTCCGTCCCCTCGCCGCAGCGGGGGACAGAGAGGGAGTCTGCCCTCACCCCGGCCCTCTCCTACGGGGAGAGGGGGTGGATTCCCTAGACTCACAAACGAAGTGCAACACCAGAGTAAGGTGTTGCCATGGGACAAGCATACACGCAGCTTGGTATTGAAGACCGGTGTGAATTGGCCCGTCT
>JAJDZR010000120.1 GCA_022824545.1 Chloroflexota bacterium | reverse complement strand
GTTACCCATGTGCCCGGTCTCAGTGTTACCACTGTACCCGGTCTGTACCGCACTCTCCCCCTCTCCACATGGTGGAGAGGGGCCGGGGGTGAGGCACGGAGCTTGTCGTTTCACGTGAAATGTGTTACTAGGGCGCAGCAGCGCACGATAGCGGTCCCAGGCCGCCCGCCCCGGCCGCCCCGGATCCGTCGTTCCCGCTTGCGCGGGAATCCGGATTCCCCTTCCCTTTAGGGAGGGGGCCGGGGGTAGGTGGATTCCCACCCGCTGCCCGATACCACCAAGAGGATTGAGCCAGTGAACCTCATCGTCGTCATGCTCGACAGTCTACGGCAGGACCACGTCAGCCTCTACCATCAGGGACAAGCGCCATTCGCTGATGTCGCGCCCTGTCGAACACCCAACATTGATGCCTTCGGGCAAGAGAGCCTGATCTTCGAGAACGTCTACCCGGAGGCGTTTCCGACCATTCCGGTCCGCACCGCGCTGCTCACCGGCCAACGCACCCTCCCCTACCGTCCCTGGCAGCCGCTCACCGCCGAGGACGTGACCGCCACCGAGCTACTGCGCGGCGAGGGCTACGTCTGCGGGCTGATCTCCGATACCTACCACTACCGAGCACCGGGCATGAACTTTCACCGCAACTTCCACTCCTACCGCTGGATTCGCGGTCAGGAATACGACCCCTACGATTCGGGGCCGGCGCAGCGCAACCTGGACGATTACGTCAACGCGCACTACCCGCCGCTCTGGCGCGAACGGGTGCATCAGTTCCTCGCCAATACGGATGCGTTCACCGAGGAACAGCGTTGGTTTCCGGCGCAGGTCGTTGACGAGGCCCGCACCTGGCTCCGGCGTAACCGCTCCCACGACCGGCTCTTCCTCTGGATTGACAGCTTCGACCCCCACGAGCCGTGGGACCCCCCGCCGAACTGGGATACCTATACCGACCCGGCGTACCGGGGGCCGCGTCTCATCCTACCGATGGGCGGCCCGGCCGCCGACTGGGCCTCGCCGGAGCAAACCCGCCACATTCGTGGGCTGTATGCGGGCGAGGTGGCCTTCGTGGACCACTGCCTCGGTCAGCTCTTCGCCACCCTCCGCGACCTCGGCTACTACGACGATTCCATCATCCTGCTCGTCGCCGATCACGGCCATCCCCTGGCCGACCACGGCAAGTTCCTCAAGGGCACTGACCGTCTGTACAACGAGCTGCTCAAGGTACCGTTCCTGCTCCGACTGCCCGGCGGCCGCGGCGGCGGCCAGCGGATCAGCGCGCTGGCCCAGTTCCACGACGTGCTACCCACCCTGCTCACCATGATGGGCCGGTCCAACCTCACGGCCGACATGCACGGGCGCAGCTTTGACCGCGTGGTACGCGGGCAGACCGCCGCGCACCGCGACCACATGATTACGGGCTACCACGCCGGCCACGAGCGCTGCATCCGCGACGACCGTTGGAGCCTGGTGCTCCGGCCACCGGACGAGCCGGACGAGCTATACGACCTCGCCGCCGACCACAACGAGCGCCGCAACCTCATTGACGCCCACCCGGAGATCGCCACCGCCCTAGCCCGCTCTTTCGGCTCGCTCTACTATCGCAGCGGCGCCCCCGTCGCAACGGTCAAGGGCGTGCAAGGCGCCTACGAGGTCGCCTCCGGCAGCGTCGAGTAGCAGCCGTTCAACTCCGGGCACATTGGGAGCAGTGTCACTAATAGTGAACGCGCGTCACTCACGCGCTTGCATGTCTCCTCACCAGCACCACGTAGCCGCGTTCGATCTCGCGGTGAAAGCTCTCCGGCAGCCTGGCCCAATCACGCGCCTCGATGAGAAAGGGAATGTTGGATTCCCGAAAGGCTTCCGTCAGGTCGGAGAGCTTGCCGATAGGCAGCCGCTCCAAGCCCGGGCCGCGCAGCACCAGATCGAGGTCGCTGCCACCGTGACCCCTGCCGTTGACGCGGCTGCCGTAGGACCACACTTCAACACCCGGCAGATGCTCGTTTAGCACCGCCTCTATCCGCTTACGATGTCTCGGCTGCAAGTCCAGGCGCTCAATCATCCCATTCCTCCGCTATGACCAAGGAGAGCGCCTTGGCATTGAGAATGAAGCGCGGTAACAGTTCCAGCGCGGCCTCGGCGTAGCCCTCACCGTAACGATGCGCTGTGTCGTTGCGGCTGTCGCGGTACTCACACCAGCGCTCGCAGGCCTCCGGGATAATAAGGGTGTGCTTGGCGGCGTGGCGAAAAACGTCCTTGAAGATCAGATGGTCGGCCGCGCGATTGGAGGCGAAGTAACCGGCGATCCGCTTTTTCAGCAGACTGCCGGTCTGCTCCAACACAAGCTCGAATTCTTTAACCGAGGCCGCGCGGTAGATGTCATATGTGAAATCGTTCGGCGCGGACTGTTGCAGCAGTTCGAATGCCCTTTCGAGCGTCTGGATGCAGCGGTCCAGGTACTCCGTGTTGATTCTCATCACCACCATCCCTCGTCCACCGCCGGTAGGTGCCGGAGACTCCATGCTACCATGATGCTAACGGTCTTACGTTGGAGCAGACTTGCAGGAGCGACGAGGCATGACGACAACGCCCGCGCTGACCGGAGCCGAGCGTACCGCGGCGAAAATCGGCTATCTCTCCAAAACCGACCTCTTCCAAGACCTCACCCCGCCCGAGCTTGCCGAGATCGAGCGCAAGATCACTATGCACACGTGCGAGCGGGGGCGAGTGTTCTATCTCCCCGGCGAGACGGGTGAGGTGCTGTTCATTCTCAAAGAGGGACGTGTCCAGCTCTATCGCCTCTCTGCGGAGGGGCGCAAGCTCGTGCTCGCTATCCTGGAACCGGGCACGGTGTTCGGAGAGATGTCCATGATCGGCCAGGGCATGTACGACGCTTTTGCCGAAGCGGCCGAGCCTTGCACGATCTGCGTGATGAGTCGCCGGGACGTTGAAGCACTAATCCGCAGCAAGCCGCAGATTGCCCTGCGTCTTCTGGAGCTGGTCGCGGTGCGGATGCAAGAACTGGAGACCCAGTTGGAAGACATCGCCTTCCGCAGCGTGCCGGTGCGGCTCGCCACGCTGTTGCTCCGTCTCGCTGGCGATAGCAAGGACGAGGCGCCCATCGCGGCGACCGTCGGTGGTCTGACCCACCAAGACCTCGCCGACATGCTCGGCGTCTACCGCGAGACGGTGACGACCGCGCTCGACAAATTCAGAAATAACGACCTCATCGCCATCGGGCGCCGGCAGCTTGTCCTCCGCAACGTTCCGCGGCTGCGCGAGTTGGCCGCAGCCAGCCGCTAACCGTTGCTCCCCACAGAGGGGCTGACTGGGCTAGGTCCAGTCCTCCGGCCCGCCCTCGACCGGCTGCAGCAGCAGGAGTGGCTGGTCGGTGTGGACCAGTTGGCCGTTCTCCGCGACGATACGCTCCACTACCCCGTGGTGCTCGGAGCGAATCTCATTAAAGACTTTCATCGCCTCCACCAGCGCCACCACCTGATCCACCTCCACCGGATCGCCAACTTGGACATACGGCGGGTCTTGCGGCGTTGGCGACGTGTAGAACATGCCGGTCAGCGGGGTCCGGACGGCGAGCAGGTTTTGGTCGGCAGTGGCATCGGTCGCGGGAGCGGTCGCCGCCGCGGTTCTCTCGGCTGCGGGACGCGCCGCAGCGGGAGACGCCGCGACGATAACCGGTGCCTCAACGGCTGTCACCCGTCGGCGCACGTACACGCGCAGCCCGCCGGTACTCAACTCCAACTCTGCGAGGTCCGCGGCTTCGATGGCAGCGAGCAAGTCCCGCAGCCAGTGGAGACGCTCGGAGAGCGGCTGGGCGGTGTCAGGGGGCATAAGCCCGAAAGACGAGACTGGCGTTATGGCCACCGAACCCGAAGCTATTGGACATCGCTACGTCTACTTGCGCTGGCCGGGCCTCGTTCGGGACGTAGTTCAGGTCGCACGCCGGGTCCGGATGCTCGTAGTTGATGGTGGGCGGGAGCATGTCGTCCAGCAGCGCCTTGATCGTGAACACCGCCTCGATACCACCCGCTGCCCCCAGTGCGTGGCCGATCATGGACTTCGTGGAACTCATCGGCAGCCGATCCGCATGTTCTCCGAACAAGGTCTTGACGGCGTGCGTTTCCAAGCGGTCGTTGGCCTCGGTACTCGTACCGTGCGCGTTGATGTAGTCTACTTCGGATACGTCGAGGTCGGCCTTGTGCAATGCCCGCTCCATCGCACGCCGCGCCCCGGCGCCTTCCTTTGCCGGCAGCGTGATATGGAAGGCATCCGCAGTGGCGCCGTAGCCGACAAGCTCGGCGTGGATCCGTGCGCCTCGGGCCCGGGCGTGTTCCAGGCTTTCCAGGATGATGACGCCGGCGCCCTCAGCCGGCACGAATCCGTCGCGCTTGGCATCAAAAGGCCGGGAGGCCCGCTCCGGCTCGTCGTTCTGCCTGGTCAGCGCCCTGGAAGCGCAGAATCCGGCCAGTCCGATGGGGACGATGGAGCCTTCGGTACCGCCGGTAATCATCGCCTCGGCATCGCCCCGGCGAATTACCTCGTAGGCCTCCCCGATAGCGTGTGCCCCACTGGAGCAGGCACTCACGATGCCCATATTCGGCCCGCGTGCCCCCACGTCTATGCTGACCTGGCCCGAAGCCATGTCGGCGATCATCATGGGCACCAGAAACGGGCTTACCCGCCGTACACCTCGCTCGTCGAGCACCTTGATCTGCTCGGTCAACGTAATCAGGCCACCGATACCGGTGCCGATATAGACGCCCGTATGGTCCGCCCGCTCCTCTGTGACTTCTAGGTCGGCATCGCGCAGGGCCTCCTGGGTCGCTACCAGGCTGAACTGCACAAAGCGGTCGGTGCGTCGCACGTCCTTGGCATCGAAGTAGTCGGTCGGATCAAACCCCCTGACCTCACCGGCAATCCGGCACGGGTAGCCGGTAGTATCGAACGTCGAGATCGGCACGACGCCGGACCGCCCCTCGACGACCCCCTCCCAACTGCTGGCCACGTCCAAGCCCAGCGGGGTGATCGCCCCCATCCCGGTGACTACTACGCGGCGGCGCTCGGTTTCCGCCATGTTCGCCTCTTCCCATCCAACTCGCGTTCCTGGCCGGCGGCACACCCCGGTTAAGCTGCCGAGTATAGCATAGCCTATCGGCGGACCATATGGGCGCCGCGGCATCCGAAATGGCAACCAGCGGCCGTTTTGGTCCAGGTCATCGGAGGGTCTAGCAACACGTGAGGCGCGCCGCCGTCAGGTGCGAATAGAAGCCAACCCTGCCACCCGCTGTGTCCCTCATGCAGCGTAGCGTGCCGCCCCAGGCGGATATTCCTACCGGTTGGCCCGGCTTACCGGCCGCGCTCACGAGTCCGCGTAGACGCTGACTTGGCGCTGGTTGCGTCGCCGGTACTCCCACTTCACCCGCCCGGATACGAGTGCAAAGAGGGTGTAGTCTCGCCCTAGCCCGACATTGTTGCCGGGGTGGTAGCGGGTGCCGCGCTGCCGCGCCAGTACCTCGCCGGCATGGACCAGCTGCCCGTCGAACCGCTTTGCGCCAAGGCGCTTGCCGATGCTATCACGACCGTTCTTAGTGCTCCCGACACCCTTTTTGGAGGACATCCGTTCTTCCTCTCTCGCTACCGCCAAGCACCCTGCTGACCCGACACTCGCCTCAGCTCGCCGCGGTCTCCGTGCCGGTGCTATCGCCCGGGACAATGGAAGTGATCTTCACCCGGCAGTAGCGTTGCCGATGACCGTTCAGACGACGATACCGCACGCTCGACTTGTACTTGAAGACTATGACCTTGCGACCCTTAACTTCCTCCAGCACCTCGGCTATCACGCGCGCACCGGCCACCGTCGGCCGGCCTACCGCGATGTGGTCGCCGTCACGCACCATGAGCACCCGATCCAGCTCAAGTCGCTCGCCGGGTGTGGCCGCCCGCCGGGCGAGGTCCAGCACCTCACCCTCTCGTAAGGAGTATTGCTGTCCGTGATCCTCGACAATGGCGTACACGCCCATATTCCTTCTGCTCTGGTGTTGGGCGCCGGCTACGCCGTGTCGCCCGTACTCACACAAGCCGTATATCGTCAAGCCGGCTTGCGAGCGGCTCGCTGCCTTCGGGGATAAAGGCAGCACTCCAGGCCACCTCCGTACAGGCTCGAAGTCTAGCAAGGCTGCGGCGATTCCGTCAACCGCACTGCTCCACGATAGCGCTACCCGGGAGCCGCCACCCCCTAGTGTAAATGGCGGATAATGCTGATCGCGCGTCCCTGTACGAGCACGTGCTGCGGGTCGGCATAGATCGGCTCCATCGTCGGATGCGCCGGTTGTAAGCGAATGCGGTCGCCCTCGTGATAAAAGCGCTTCAGCGTGGCGGTGCCCTCGGCATTGGGGCCATCGGTCAAGAGCGCCACCACAATCTCGCCGTCCCGCGCGGTTTGTGCCGGCTCGACCACCACCAAGTCCCCGTCGTCAATCAGGTCTTCGATCATGGACTTGCCACGCACGCGCAGCGCATACGTATCCGGGGGCACCTGGTCGGCGCTGAGTTGGAGGACGTCGCCCGGATCGCTGATTGCGTCAATCGGCTGACCGGCGGCGATCTGTCCGATCACGGGTACGGTCCGGATGCGCGGCCGCGGCGCCGCCGGGCCATGCACCAGCCGTAGCCCGCGGCTGGTATGACGTTCGCGGACAATGTAGCCTTTCTTGGCCAGCACTGTGAGATGGTAGTCCACGTGGCTTGTCGAGGCGATGCCGGCCGCGGCGCCAATCTCCCGGTTCGTCGGCGGTCGCCCCTGTTCCTCGATATATTGCTCGATGAAGCGCAGGATGCCTTGTTGCCGCTCGCTGAGAGTTTGCATCGCCTTGCCTTTCTCCTCGTTCGTTCTGTCGGCACGCCACCGAGTGCAGGCGTGACGGTACACTAGGCACTACGCAACACCTGCCGTTCGGAGAACGCCTGTTCTATCGCCAACAATATACGGGAGTGACCGGGTATTTGTCAACCGTGAGAGAAGACGAGTAATATCAACGGCAATGAGTAGCGAAAGCGGCGGGATTGAGTGGGCCGCAGCATCGGTGTGGGGGGGCCAGCGTCGTGCAGAGTCACCCCAGGCACAGCATCACCACCTCCCGGCAGACGAAGCGGTTGGCCGGGGTGCCAGTGATCTCTTTCTCGTGATTGAGGGGGTCGGTGACGACTCGTGCCTCCTGTTTGGCAAGACGCTCGTCCAAGCACTGCTGGACGAGCCTGAAGCCCCGCCCGCCTCGGCCTTGAGCCGCGCCTTGCGCGCGGCCTGTGTCCGCCTCGAAACCCATGCCCTCGCCCCGGCCCGTGAGCTTATCGCCTTGGGCGCCAGTGCGGTGCTCATCCAAGAGCACGGCATGGTGCTCGCGCAGTTGCTGCCGGCCCAGGTCTATCTCCTCCAGCAGGGGCAAGGCACGCTGCGGATGTGGCCGGATACGCCGGTCCCGGCACCGGGGGGTGAAGCGTTCCGGCGCGGTGGCGCCAGGCGCTGGGACCTGGAGATCGAGCACGCGCGGGCCACACCTCGTCTGGGCGCGACGTTGCTTATCAGCACGTCGGAGCTTGCCGCCCGGCTGCGCCCGAGCCACGTGCGGCGTGCCCTGGATCAGGACAGCGCCGAGCAAGCTGCCACCTGGCTGTGTAACCACTTGGCGCGCGGCGCCCCCCACTTCGAAGCCTTGGTCGTCCGCACCGCCCCGGCAGCGACGAGCGAAGCGGGCTGGTCGGAGGGACAGGAAGACCTGGGACCGGAGTGGGAAGAAGCGGTTGAGAGCGATGCACCGCCGGCACGACCGAGCCCGGCGCGAGCCGGCTACGGCCGGCCCGTCTCATCGGCGCCGGCCGCCGGTTTTTCGGGCGTGGTTGCGAATGCTTGGCAGCGCCTGAACGAGGTGCTACAGGGGCGTCTGCGTCTCATGCTCATCGGTCTGGTTGCGGTTATCTTCCTGATCTTTATCCTCAGCCGGGTAATCGGCGCGGGGCCAGCTCAGGAGGTAGCCACTTCACCCACGCCCAACCCCCAAGCCCTAGCGGCGGCCGAACGGGCCGTTGCTGACCTGACCAACGCGACTGATCGTGAGCAAGGGCAGGCCGCCGTCGTCGAAGCCCTGGCCAAGATTAGTGCTCTCGACGAGCGCTCCGGTGAGCGCGCTGCCGAGCTACGGTCGGCCGTCGAGGCGCAGAGCACCCGCATCGCCGGCCTAGAGCCACCGCCACCGCCCCAGCCATCCGTCCTCTCCGCCGAACAAATCAACCGTCCCACGCAGTTCTCGGCAGTCACCCGCTTCGGTGAGCGCCTCTTCGTCTTGGACGCGCCGCGCGCAGTGCTGGCCGTGCGCCCCGGCGAAGGGCCTGAGCTGCTGCTGGAGCGCGGCGGTAATAAGGCCGGTCAAACCGTCGGTGACCTGGCCTATCTTGTCACCACGACCGATGGAGTCGTATCCATTGACAGTACCGGACACTACTGGTTCCTCACTGCCGACGATACGATGCGCTCCGGGCGCTTGCCGGGCTCGGCAGGGTGGCAACGTGTGCTCGGCTTCGAAACGTACACGGTCAATCTCTATGCGGTGGATACGGGCGCCAACCAGCTCCTGCGCTGGCAGCCGACCGCGCTCGGGACCTATGCCCTGCCACCGGATGAGTGGTTTGGCACGTCGGTCCCCGCTGAGATCGCGACGGCGCTCGACCTCGCCATAGACGGCGACATTTTCGTGCTCGCCGCCAATGGTGAGATCACGCGGTACCGGATCGGCGAGCCACGGCCCTTCACCTTGCAGGGCCTAGAGCGTCCACTGCAAAACCCCCAGGCGATCACGACCGCCGTATCCATCAACTCGCTCTACGTGGTGGACACGGGCAATAGCCGTATCGTGCAGCTCGCCAAGAGCGGGCAGTTCGAGCGCGAGCTAGTTGGAGTCGCTAGCCCAGGCGAAACAATCCGCGACGTGTGGGTTGACGAGGCTGGCGACCGGATTTTCGTGCTCACGGAACAGCGGTTGAGCGAGTACGTCCTACCCCCCGAAGGCGGCCCGACCGTGACCCTCACGCCCGTCGAGCCGTCAGCGTCCCAAGGCAGTTAGCACCGGCAGCCGGTTCACGCCTCGGAGTCCGGCCCCCCGGCCGCCCCCGGCCGGCGCCAGCGCAGCGCACGCCAGCAGATGAACACCACCACCACCAGCACGAGCACGACGAGCGTGCCGTTTTCATAGGGCTTCATATAGTCCCGGATGTCTACCCAGTTCTCGCCGAGGACGCGGCCGACGTAGGTCAGCAGCAAGCTCCACAGCGATGTGCCAAGAGTCGTATAGAGCAGAAAACGACCGGCGCTCATCCGCGTATAGCCCGCCGGCACGGAGATGATACTGCGAATGATCGGGATGAGCCGCCCGAAAAAGATGACCGCCTCGCCGTAACGCTCGAACCACGCCGCTCCCCGGTCCAGGTCCTGCTCCGAAATGAAGACGTATTTCCCGTAGGCCGCTACCAGCCGCCGCACGCCCGCCTCGCGTGCCACGTACCCAATCGCGTAGAGCACCACCGCCCCGATCAGCGAGCCGGCGGTTCCCGCCGCCACGGCACCCCAAAAGTTCAGCTCGCCCTTGACCGACAGCGCCCCGGCGAACGGCAGCACCATCTCGGACGGAATTGGCGGGAAGATGTTTTCGATGGCCATGACGAGGACGATGCCGGGATAGCCGATGGTGGCGATCAGCTCCTCGATCCAACTCCCTACCTGCTCCATGAGGTGCGTCATATCGTGTCCTAACGGCGTGTTTCGGCAATGATCGGCGAGTTGAGCGCCGGGACGGCGTTGCGCCACCGGCAATCGGGTATGTCAAGGCACCGCGACGCCGGCCAGCGAGGGCAACCGGCAACCGCCGCACCCACAAAAAAGGGCCTGCCGAGCGGCAGACCGAAGTGGCAGCCAAGTCACCGTGAGGAGCGGGCAAAGGGACTCGAACCCTCGATCTCAACCTTGGGAAGGTCGCGTGTTACCAACTACACCATGCCCGCACAGGCCGACTGAAGGCATCGTAACACGGCCGCGCAGCACCGTCAAGTGGCCCATCCCGCCGGCCGGGGGGCCTGAGGGCAGCGATACGGAACGTTGTGTACCCTTCACAGCAGCGCAAGGAGCGCCGCCGCAGTTGGCCGCGACGTGCTGCTGGCAGGAGAGGATAGAAAGACGGTGCAGGCCACAACCATGGACCTTCAGCCCAGCCGCATAGGCGCCGTAGACCGTGACGGACAGTCGTATGACCGGAGCGATCCGGCCGGCTATGGCACGTCCGTTACCAAGCCGGTCGGCTACGATGCCTTCTGGCAGGAGACCTGGGATCGGCTCCAGGATATTCCGCTGGAGCCGGAAGTGCGGCTCGTGCCGCTACGCTCTGAAGATGAGGTTCTCGTCTACGAGGGCTTCTACACAAGCTGGGAGCGGCTGCGGATCGCCTGCTGGTACTGCGTGCCGCGCCATAGCGCCGGCCAGCCCAATCCCACCATCGCTGTCATGCCAGGCTACGTCAGTGAGCCGTCGCTAGGCACGGGCAAGCAGTGGGCACGCGAAGGCTATGCCTGCGTGGTGGTGGCCCCGCGTGGGAAGCTGCGGTCGAACGGCGTCTTCAACCCCGGCTATCCCGGCCTGCTCACGCATAACCTGACCGATTACCAAACCTACGGCTACCGCGGCTTCTACTGCGATGCCTGGCGCGCGATTGACTTGCTCCTCAGCCGCCCCGAAGTGGACCCGGAGCGCATCGCCGTCACCGGCGGCAGCCAGGGCGGGGCACTGACCATCGTCACATCGGCCTGGCATCCCGCCATCCGCGCGGCCTGCCCCGGCGCACCGTACCTCTGCGGCATGCGCGAGGCCATTGACCTCACCCACACCTATCCCTATGAAGAGCTTAACGACTATCTCCGGCTCTACCCGGACCGTCGCGCAGCCGTCCTGCGGACGCTCGATTTCTATGACGGCATCAACATGGCGCCGCGCATCAGCTGCCCGACGCTCATGAACATCGGGCTGGCCGACCCCGTCTGCCCACCGGAAACGGGCTACGCCGTCTTTGCGGCGGTTGGCGCGGCGGTCAAGGAGCTACACGCCTATCCGGGCGAGGGACATGGCGCCGGCGGCGCCAAACACGCCCCGCACGTCCAGGCATGGATGCGCCACCATCTTCAGATCACCGCCTAGCACCGGATTGCCCGCGCCATACTCCCGCATAGGCAACAGGCCAAGACTCGAAGGGGATGCAATGCAGACACCGACGCTGCCTCATCAACCGGAGCCGGCGGATTTCGATGCTTTCTGGGGCACTGTGGCGACCGAGCTGGCGCACACGGAGGTAGCGCCCGAAGTCGAGCTACTGCCGCTGCGGTCGTCGGCGGAGGCGCTGGTGTACGGCGTGCGCTTCACCAGTATCGGCCCCTACCGCCTGTTTGCGTACTATGTCCAGCCGCCGCCTGCGGCCGGTGCCGGGCCACGTGGCGTAGAAGTGCAGCTACCCGGCTACGGCAGTGTGGTGCATGTGCCCGTGGGGGACCTGGACCACCGCTGGCCCGAGCAACGCGCCGTGCTGACCCTCTGCCATCGCGGCCAACGTCTCAGCGACCGGCCCTACGCGGCGGCCTATCCCGGCCTGCTCACGGACGGCATCGAGTCGCCGGAAGCCTACGCTTATCGCGGCATCGTGGCCGACGCCTGCCGCGCCGTGGACTTCCTCCTCAGCCGCCCGCCGGAGGAAGTGGACCACGGCGCCATCACGGTCACGGGCAACGATACCGCCCTCTTCGTGGCCGCCCTCCGTGGCCGCGAGGTTGCCGGTGTGCGCGCCGCGCTGTCCATGTTCTACCGTCTGGCCGATGTGCTCCCCACGACCAACGACTACCCCCTCGCAGAGTTCAACGACTACCTGCGTACCAACCCGGAGCACGCAGCGGACATGGCCCGCACGCTCGGCTACTTCGATCCGCTCGCCGCGGCGCGGCGCGCCGCCTGCCCCGTCCACGTCGGTGACGACGAGTTCCTCGCCCCCTTGCGCGCAGCGTTAGGCGCCAACCTCGCCCCCTCGCCCTGACGAACGGAGCAGCACGCCGTAGGGGCGCGATTCATCGCGTCCAGATGCTCGTCATTGCGGCGGACCTACCCCCTTCCCTGCATGAAGGTTGCGAACTTGATTAGGTAGTAGTCTGGCCCCCTCCCTAACCCTCCCCCGGAGCAAGCTCCAGGGGAGGGAACCCGCTCCCGGCCCCCTGCGGAGCGGGGATAGGGCTGGGGAAGGGGGATGCCTCACTCCCCGATTAAGTTGGCAACCTTCATCTAGGGAAGGGGCCGGGGGGTGAGACCCACCGCGGAAGCCGAGCCATTAAAAACAGGCAGGTACCGGCGAGTTGCCGATACCTGCCGCAGTTGCGTGCTTGGCCAGTGGCCGCACCCCGGAAGAGGTGCAGTGGCCTGTTCCTACAGGGTGTTCGTGCCCAGCTTGGCGTTCTCGAACACCTCTTGAGCACGGCGCGAGAAGTCGCCCGAGGACATCTCGTTGGCCTCGTGCTTGCTCCAGTCGTCCTTGATCGTGTTCCACGCATCCGAGTATTCCTCGTACTTCAGCATGCCGCAGAAGCTCGGGTACTCGGTCAAGGCGTTCTGCAGCGGCGCGCTGCTCGCCACGCTGTCCACACCGGTGATGCTCTCGAAGTCCCGCTGGGCGGCTTCGGAGTACGTCTCGTCGAGGTACGGCGCCACGATGTGCTGGTTCGACGGTGGCATCAGGCCGCCGTTCTGCGGGTCCTTCGCCAGCCACATGAAGAACGTCCAGGCTGCCTCCTGCTCCTCCGTCGTAATCTCCTTGGCGACGTGCATGTTGTGCGGCCACACACGACCGGAGATGTTCTGACCGGGGAAGATGGTATTGCCATTCGTGTCCCAGCCGGAGAACGGTAGCGTCGCCAAGCCGGCCTCTACACCGGTTGCCTTCGCGTCACGCAGGACGTTGTGCGGGCAGCAGGTGTAGTACATCGCGACCTTCCCTGCCGGGAAGCCCTTGCCGATACCACCGATCGCCTTCGAGAACTCCGAATCCATGATCAGGCGGTGCTTGTGCTGGAGGTCCTGCCAGAACTGGTTGCCCTTGATGAACAACTCGTGGTCCATCGTCGGCTTGATGGCAACGTCATCCCACGACGAGTGGCCGTACCAGGTACCCCGGTTCCAATGGTAGCCATGGCCGTTGCCCATCGCGGCGGCGTCATCACCTAGGGCCTGCTGCAGCTTCTGGAGCGTCTCCAGGAACGACTCCATCGTCCAGGACTTATCCGTCACGTCCGTCGGCGGGTGCGGCAACCCGGCCGAGTCGAAGAGGCCCTTGTTGTACGGGAACGAGTCGGACGACTGCGACAACGGGAACCCGAACATCCGGCCAGCGTAGCTGTACTGCTCCACCGACCAGCGCAGGAAGGTCTCCGTCGGGACGATCTTGTCCCGCTTGAAGTTGTCCGTCAACTCCATGATGCTGCCACCGCGCGCCAGGTCCAGCCACACGCCCCAGTCGTTCTGCACCATATGTGCCGGCACACCGGCCGAGGCGCGCACGATGAACGCTTCCTTGCGCGAGGTCTGGATCGGGCTGTGCTCGAACACGATATGCGGGAACTCCTCTGCCACCCGCTGGTACATGAGGTTGTCCCACTCGTAGTTCACCGTCCCGGGGAAGTGCTTGTTCAGGTACGTGAGCTTGATTGGCGCCTTCGCCTGCGCCTCGACCACTACCTGCTTCTCGACGGTGACGACCTTCTCCTGGACGACGACTTGCGTCTCCCCGGCTTGCCCGGCAGCGCCTTGCGCTCCCGCGGCGCCTTGCGCTCCCGTGGCGCCTTGCGGTCCGGCTGGTCCGGCTGGCCCCGCCGGGCCTTGCACGTAACGAACCTCGATCTCGCCACAGGCCGCGGCGAGTAGTCCCCCAATTGCCGCTGCCGCGCCTCCCAGATACCGTCTGCGGATTACACCTGCCATCGGCGTACCTCCTAGATACTCGCTCCCCGCGGGGAGCGGTGTGTATGCTCGCCCAGTGTGACACGACGCCCGGCGAGCAATCAGGCGTCCCACCCCTGCTGCGCTCCTCCAAGCTACAAGGGTAACGCGCATAGGATACAGTGCGGAGTCGGTTGCTGGCAAGTCAAGGCCTGCGGCAGACGCCACACCGGTCCGGCACCCGCCTTTCGCCGCCTCTATGTCCACCCCGGCGTGCGGATCGTGTCCGCAATCGCCACTGCCCGCCGCGTTTCCGTCTCCGACAGCGCCGGCACCTCCACCGCGGCCGCGTTCGCCTCGATCTGCTCCCGGTTCTTGGCCCCGGCAATCACGCACGACACGCCGGGATGATCCAGCACAAAGCGCAGGGCCGCCTGTACCATCGTCCGCCCCGTCCCGGCGGCCAGGAAATCGAGCTGCGGGAGCTTCCTCAGCGCATCCACCGACTCCGGCAACTGAAAGCGGTCATAGCGCACGTCGTCCTCCGGCACGACCGCCGCCCGCGCCCCGACGTACTTCCCGGTCAGCATCCCCTTGGCCAACGGCACACGAATGAGCGTCCCGATCCGCTCCTCCCGACACCAGTGCAACAAAGCGTCGGCCTCGCGCTCCAGCAGGTTGTAGCCGATCTGCAGCACGTCAATCGGGCCGAGCGTGCGTAGTTGCTTGATCGCCGCGTGGTCATTGGTGGAAATGCCGTACCAACGCACCTTCCCCTGCTCCCGCAGCGTCCCCAGCGCCGCCATCACATCCGGCATCGCCGGCGAGGCGGGGATCGCGTGCAGTTGATACAGGTCTATATGGTCCATCCCCAGACGGCGCAAGCTGCCCTCACACGCCTCCATGATCCGCTGCCGCGCCGTGGCAGCGGTCAATGGGCTGCCGGCCGACCCCATGTTGGGCGCCGGCCGCGTGAACGGACTCACTTTCGTCGCCACGATCCAGCGGTCACGCCGCCCCGCCAGCGCCTTGCCGGTGATGACCTCGCTGTGGCCGGCCCCATACGACTCCGCTGTGTCAATCAGGTTGACGCCCAGTTCTTCACCGCGGTGGATCAGCGCCACCGCCTCGCGGTCATCCGTTCCTGTCCAGCCGAGCATCCGCCCGTCGGGCTGCTCGCGCATCCCGGAGAGCGGAAAAGCGCCCAACCCGACAGCCGACACCCGCAAACCGGTCGCGCCGAACGTCCGATATTCCATCACCAACCTCCTCGGTACCGCGCCCGTCATTGCTCTGAAACTAACACCCATCCGTCATTGCGGCGGAAGCCGCAATCCAGGGCCACGCCTCGCCCCCTGTTCCAGGACCTACACCCCCTCTCCAAATGTTGGAGAGGGGGCCGGGGGGTGAGGTCTGCCTAGCCCGCCCCCACCCCCTCGAACAGCCGCGTGAAGTCCCCGAACGACACCGTGTTGTCCACATTCTGGCACTCCAACGCCAACGGTGACGTGCTGCGGTCCGTGTATGTCCATCGCGGCGGATTGGTGAAGTGCCAGCGCCGCAGGGAACGGTAGTATGGCGCCAGCAAAGCATCCGTCCGGGCATTGCGCGAGCCGCTCGGATAGGCAAAGTGTGCCGGCACGGCGCCGAGCGCCTCCCGATACATGGCATGTGAGCGCTCTATTTCGGCCACGACCCCGGCGTCACCCATCGCCGTATGCACCTCGGTCAACCGTGGATGCGTAGCGGTGTGGGCACCGATCTCCCACCCGTCG
>JAJDZR010000271.1 GCA_022824545.1 Chloroflexota bacterium | reverse complement strand
CGTTAGCTACGCGGCACAGACGGCAATTGAGGCCGCCATGGACCTACCCTGGGAATTTCAGGCACAGGTCAAAGAGGCCGTCCTGCAGGAGTTGATGCAGGAAGATCCGTCAACTGGGAAAGAGAAGTAGCACTTCCGGCTCCCGCAGGTCCTGGCACGGAGCGTCCGTAACCTATCCTGGTGCAGAAGCAACTCGATACACACCGACGTCACACGGCGGCACCAGCGCCGTTACAGGTAACCCTGTGCTTTCATCAGCTCGGCGTTCAGGATGGCGGCCCCGGCAGCGCCGCGGACCGTATTGTGGCCGACCACCAGCAGTTTCCAGTCGAGGATCGGGCAGGGCCGGATGCGGCCTACCGCCGTCGCCATGCCACCGGCAGCATCGCGGTCCAGACGCGGCTGCGGTCGATTCTCTGCCGCCGGCACCGACAAGGGCCGCTCCGGCGCACTCGGCAGTCCCAACTCCTGCGGCAAGCCCCGGAAGTCGTGCAGCACCTGCCGTAGCTCGTCGGCCGTCGCCCGGCGACCGAGCTTGACCGAGACGGCCTCCGTATGCCCGTCCCAGACGGCTACGCGATGGCAGTGGGCGCTGATCGGCAGGTCCGCCAGCGTGATCTCCACCCCGTTCAGCGAACCGAGCAGCTTCAGCGGCTCCCATTCCATCTTCGGCTCCTCGCCATCGGTGTGCGGGAGCACGTTGTCAATCACGTCGAGCGACGGCACACCCGGATAACCGGCGCCGGAAGTCGCTTGCATCGTGGTGACGATGACCTGCTCGACCCCGAAGGCGTCAACCAGCGGCTTGAGTGCCATCACCAGCGTTATCGTCGAGCAGTTGGGGTTCGTCACCAGGCAGCCGTGATCCCAGCCGCGACTCTTCTGCTGCGACGGCAGCAAGCCGAGGTGGTCCGGGTTGACCTCCGGGATCAACAGCGGCACGTCCGGCTCCTGGCGATAGGCGCTGGCGTTGCTGCTGACGACGTAGCCGGCCGCGGCAAACGCCGGCTCGACCTCCCGCGCCACGTCCGACGGCAGCGCAGAAAACACGAGCGCGCAGTCGAGCGGTGGCCGGCTCTCGACCACCGTCATGTCGGCCACCCGCTCCGGGATCGGTGTCGGTAGCAGCCAATGCACCGCGTCGGCGTAACGCTTACCGGCGCTGCGCTCCGAGGCGGCGACCGCCGTGATCTCGAACCACGGATGGTCGGCAAGCAGCTGGATAAACCGCTGCCCGACAATGCCCGTCGCAGCCAGAATACCTACCGGTATCTTTTTCACAAGCCGTCTCCTCGGGTTTGGTGTGCTCTGCAACTATTTTACTACAGCAGCGGCTCGCTCGTTTTCTCTGCGACTTCGCGCTGCATGACGGCAATGACCTCCGGCAGCGCGACCGTCCCGCGATCCTGCCCGCTGCGCTGGCGTACTGCCACCTGCTGCGCCGCCGCCTCCCGGTCGCCGACGACGAGCATATACGGAATTTTCTGGAGTTGCGCTTCCCGTATTTTCGCTCCGATACGCTGCGAGCGGTTATCTACTCGCGCGCGCAGACCGGCCTGCTCCATCGCCGCTGCCACTTCCGCCGCGTAAGCGTTGTGGCGGTCGGCGATGGGTAGCACGATGGCCTGCACGGGTGCCAGCCACAGCGGGAAGGCGCCCCCGTAGTGCTCGATCAGCGTGCCGAGAAACCGTTCCAGCGAGCCGAGCAGCGCGCGATGGACCATGAAGGGCCGGTGCTCGGCGCCGTCCTCGCCGATGTAGCCCAGATCGAAACGCTCCGGGAGGTTGAAGTCCACCTGGATAGTTGTACATTGCCACGTGCGGCCGAGCGAGTCGAGCAGGTGAATATCAATCTTTGGTGCGTAAAAGACCGCCTCGCCCTCGGCAACGTGGAAGTCGAGATCGTGCCCTTCGAGGGCACGCCGCAGCGCGCCCTCGGCCTGCTCCCACTCCTTGTCGCCACCCATGTACTGGTCCAGGTTGTTCGGATCGCGCACGGAAAGTTCGATCTCGTACTCGTGAAAGCCGAACGAGCGCAGCAGGTGCAGGCCGAGATCGAGTACGCCGTTGATCTCGTCTTCAAGCTGATCGGGCCGGCAGAAGATGTGCGAGTCGTCCTGCGTAAAGCCGCGCACGCGCAGCAGGCCGTGCAGCACGCCGGCCCGCTCGTAGCGATAGACCGTGCCCAGCTCGCAATATCGCACCGGCAACTCGCGGTACGAGCGCAGCCGGCGCCGGTAGACCTGCACGTGGAAAGGGCAGTTCATCGGCTTGAGAAGGAATTGCTGCTGGTCAATGTCAATCGGCGCGTACATCGCGTCCCGGAAGAACTCCAAGTGACCGGAGCTTGACCACAGATCCGCCGTGCCGATATGCGGCGAATAGACGTACTCATAGCCCCACTTGCGATGCTCTTCCTTCCAGAAGTCCTCGGACACGCTCCGCAGGATTGCGCCGTCCGGCTCCCAGAGCGGCAGGCCGCCGCCGACCTGCTCGTTGAAGAAGAACAGCCCCAAGTCGGTGCCGAGGCGGCGGTGATCGCGTCGGCGCGCCTCTTCGAGCTTCCACAGGTAGTCGTCAAGCTCTTGCTGGGTATGCCAGGCCGTCCCGTAGATGCGCTGTAGCTGCGGGCGGTTTTCGTCGCCACGCCAGTAAGCGCCAGCGACGCGCAGCAGCTTGAACGGCCCGATCTGCCCCGTGCGCGCGACGTGCGGCCCACCGCACAGGTCGAGAAACTTACCCTGCTGGTAAAGCTGCACTTTGCCCGCCTGCACACCGGCGGCATCCGGCGAGTCGGCCACCTCACCGCTCGCCTCGCCGGCCGTCAGCGCCTCGATTAGCTCCAGCTTATACGGCTGTTCGCGCTCTCGGAAGAACTGCTTGGCCGCCGCGCCCTCGATCTCCTGGGTCGAAAAGGGCAGGTTGGCCTTGATAATCCGCCGCATCCGGCGCTCGATTTGAGCCAGGTCATCCGGCGTCAGCGGCCGGGGCAGGTCGAAGTCATAGTAGAAGCCGTCGGTAATCGGCGGCCCAATGCCGAACTTCGCGTTCGGCCAGATTTGCTGCACCGCCTCCGCCATCACGTGTGCAGCAGAATGCCGCAGCGTATCCGGTGGAATCGGCCTATCGCTCGGCGCCGCAGCGCCCTCACCAGCGTCGTTCTTACTCATCGCAATCTCCTATCTCTGATTTCAGGATATGGGGTGTCTTGCCTCACCCCCGGCCCCCTCTGCGATGGAGAGGGGGCCGGGGGTGAGGGGGGTGGATTCCCGCTTTCGCGGGAATGACGGGTTACGCAAAGGTCTCCTCTTGCGGGCACGACTAGGCAACGTCACCGTTGTCTAGCACGTGGTCGCGCCCCGGCCGCGGTGAACGGCCGGGGAAGCCACCTCTATTGCCCACTGCTCGGTGATCGCAGGGTTCATCGCACCGACCTGTCGTATTAGTCGTCTCTGCGCCAACTGGACCAGTAGCCAAACAAAACACCCCCCGCCCTTTCGGGACGGGAGGCACGGCCTCGCGCGGTTCCACCCGAATTCGCCGCACTGCCCGGCCGGGCAAGCGTGGCGCACTCGCCGGCTGCTATCCAGAGCCACCGGGGTCGGCTTACGCAGCAGCGCCGTTCCGCTCTAGCGCGGACCGCTCGCCTTCAGCCGACCGGCTCGGAGGCGGTATCCCGGCCTCATCTCCATGGGAGGCTTGCAGCCGGTGGCCTCCCCTCTCTGCCGCGCCACCGGACCAGGACGTGTCCTCGTCAACACCTACCGTATTCGCTTCGCTCCCCAGTGTAACATACGCAACCCAGCGACCAACGATAGCCGGCAGTGCGCCCGCGCCGGCATCATGCTATAATCGTCCTATGCAAAAGGCGAGCGCAGCGCAGCCCACCCACACGACCATTCCCTTTGAGGAGTTTGTACGCGATCCCGCGGCGATCCTGGATCGGCTCACTATTCAAGGCGAGCCGGTCATCGTCGAGCGTAGCGGCACGCGCTATCAGGTCGCAGTGGCACCGCCTGCTCACCGTGAAGACCAACCGCTTACCAGGGACGATCCGCTCTGGGAGCTTGTCGGCTCCGCGACGGATGCGCCGCCCACGGATGCCGCCAAGAAGCACGAGTACTTAGCGGAGGCATATACACCCCAGCCGTGAGCATCACCACGACCGGCTCCCATCGGGTGTTTCTGGATAGCTCCGGCTTCTTGGCGCTGATTCAACCCCGCGATGCCCATTACCAGGAGGCCCGCACGTGCTGGGCGTGGCTGTCCGACCACTACTGGCTACCCGTCACCACGAATTTCATTATCGCCGAAACACACGCGCTCTTTCTGTCCCGCCTCGGCCAGCCCCATGCGACCGCCTTCCTGCGGCAACTGTCCCAGAGCACCACGCGGATCGAGCGAGTCACGGTCGCTGACGAGCAGCGCGCCATGGCGATTATCTTTCAGTACGCAGATAAGGGCTTCTCACTCACGGATGCCACCAGCTTTGCGGTGATGGAGCGCCTGGGGATTACTCACGCCTTGGCCTTCGACCGCCACTTCGCCCAGTACGGGTTGACCGTGCTCACACCTGAAGCGTTACCCTAGCCAGTCTGAGCGTGCTGGTTAAACCGCTGCTTCGTGAGTTTCCCTAGCACCTGGGCAACTGGATCCGCCTGTGCCTCAAGATGCTGCACCATTGCACGCTGATCGTCGAGCGACCGGTTCTGGCCGAGTTTGAACTTGCCCTCAACCCGCGTGATGTCCATCGTAAAGCCTACGATGGATGTCAAGAGGCTGGCTCTGAGGTCTGCGGGCAGTATCCCTGGCCATGGCCGCGGCTTGTCGGCCTCGTAGATGCTCACCAACCGATCAACAAAGTCGGAGAGCCATTGCTCGTCAGCAACGACGCGCGGCACACCGTACACATGCACTACAGCGTAGTTCCATGTGGGTACGGCCGGTGACGACGAGGCATACCAACTCGGCGAAATGTAAGCGTGAGGCCCGTGGAAAATCGCTAACGCTTCCTGCTGCCCGTCGAATGCGCGCCAGTGCCGATTAGCGCGGGCCATGTGTCCCAGGAGCATTCCCGGCGATGATCGGTACTGTTCGAGGATCAGCGGCAAGTGGGTCGCGAAAAGGCTGCCCTGCACTGAGCTGATGAGCGTCGCAAAGCTGTTGCTGGCGATGAACTCCGCCAGCACTCGACTGTCCGACACTTGGAATGCCTTGGGGATGTACATGGTGTCGTATTCCTCTGCCGATCAGACTACCGGATGGAGGTTCAGCGCCAGCGCGCGGAAATCGCGGACACGGTGGATGGTCACCAGATCGTTGTCATGCTGATTGGGCGCGTTTTTCGCGGTGCGCGACGACACCAGCAGGTCATCTCCGTCAACGAGGAGCGCGTTGTATTGGAAGCCCTGTCCTGGGCTGGGCCACATGGCAATACAGCCGGCCGGAAACCAGTTCAGCGCGTCCAGGCTATACATCAGCATCAGAAACCGGCGCTCGTTGCCGGCGCGTCCCTTCAGCAGCCCCCGCGCCGCCATCTCCCGTCCCCACTCCAGGTCCTGCGTGCGCGTCGGCAGGCTGGTTGCTGCCCAGTAGTATCCTTGTGGCTCATCCCGGATAATGTGGAAGTAGCAGTTGCCTGGCAACGGATGAAGTTGCGTAAAACGCAGCTCGATCTCCTCGCCGTCGTCGGCCACGTCACACACGGCGCAGAGGTGCGCGGTCGTCTGGCGGTCAATGCGGAGCCGGACGAAAACGCGGATGCGGCCGTTGACGTTGACGACGTTCGGCTCCAGCCAGTGATCGCCGTGGTCCGCTGGCCGGCCCGGAAACGATGTCACCAGATCATCACCGTCGGCCGGATACACCTCGCCCTGCGCGACGTCATCGCGTAGCCCGGCGCTGAGGCCGGCCGGTGTGCCAGGGTATGCGAGATATGGCGAAATCCGCCAGCGGGACCGGTCCAGCAAGTCATCGGCTGCCAGGTCACCGGCCACGACGACGATCCGCGATCCGGTACGATTGAAGTTGCCGCCGGCATTCGGCGCCCCCAACGCCCAGTACAAGGTGTCGTCGCGAACGGCATGGGGCGTGAACGTATTCCAGAAGCGCCCCGCAAACAGCGTCACCGGCTCCCGCCAGCTCGCGCCTTCATCATCGCTGGCCGTCACCACGATGTCTCCGCGGCCCGGCCGGTTGCACAGCAGATACAGCCGGTCGCGGTGAATGAAGACCAGCCCGTCGTCGAGGGCTACCGATCCGGTCTCCTCCCACGTCCGACCGCCGTCGTCGCTCGTATAGAAATACGTCCCCAGCGCCCGCTCCGGGTGACCCGGCGCCCGTCCGACCCGCGTCACCAGCGAAAAGCTGCATAACAGCCGGCCGCTGGATAGCCGGAGCAGTGCTGGCGTTGCCGTGAACACATCGGGATCGGCAATGTGCCGCACCACTGTATAGTCCTGCGCCAGCGGCGCGGCGTGGGGAGTGAGTGCGGCGCGGCTCATGGTGCCATCAGTCATCGCTTGCCTCGTAGCGTCGTGTTGCTGCCCGGATTCTACAGCGGGCATGTCCCTTACGCTGTGTGCCGGGTGTCGATTCCAGTAGAATATTCACCGGCAGGCGCCGGTAGTTGAGACACACCCACCAGGACCCAATGGTGAATCGTGGGCAAGGGAGTGCGTACATGACTGATACCAAGGTGCGCGTCGTCCATTACCTGAACCAGTTCTTTGCCGGGATCGGCGGTGAGGAGCAGGCCGGTCATCCGGTCGAGGCGCGAGCGGGCGCGGCTGGCCCCGGTCGCGCCCTGCAGGTCCAACTCGCTGGCCAAGGCGACATCGTCGCTACGCTGATCGGCGGCGATAGTTACGTCAACGAGGAGGGCGATGCCGCGCAGGCGGCGCTGCGGACGGCGCTGACCGAGTGGCAGCCGGACGTGCTGGTCGCCGGGCCGGCGTTCAATGCCGGGCGTTACGGCCTCGCGTGCAGTCTGGTGTGCCGGATCGCGCACGAGCTAGGCATTCCCGCCGTGACCGGCATGTACCCGGAAAACCCCGGTTTGGCCGGGGAGCGCCTGCATATGGTGGCCGTGCCGACCAGCGATAGGCCGCTGGACATGCAAGCGGCGCTGGCAGCCATGGCGCGCCTCGCGCTGAAGCTCGGGCGCGGCGAGGACTTGGGACCGGCCGCGGCGGAGAGCTACCTGCCGCGCGGATTGCGGGTGTTCAGCCAGCGGGAAGCGCCAGGCTACCAGCGGGCGCTCGACATGCTCGTGGCGAAGTTGAACGGCCAGCCCTTCCAGACCGAGGTGCCGATCCAAGTGCCGGAGCGCGTGGTACCGGCGGCGCCCATCGCCGACCTGCGGAGCGCGCAGATCGCCCTGGTGAGTACCGGCGGGCTGATCCCCAAGGGCAACCCCGAACGGCAGCTCAACGGCAATCCGCACCGCTACTACCGCTACTCCGTCGAGGGCCGGTTCACGTTGACTCCCGACGATTGGGAAGCCTTCCACGGCGGCTACTTCAACGGTACCTCGAGCGAGAACCCGAACTACATCTGCCCCCTACGCCATCTCCGCTACCTTGAAGCGGAAGGCGTCATCGGCGGCGTCTTTCCCGACCTCTTCACCATGCCCGGCGTGGCGACGCCCGTTGACAAGTCCCAGGCTTTCGGCGACCAGCTCGGCACTGAGCTACGCGAAGGCGGTGCCGACGGCTGCTTCTTAGTGGCCACCTGAGGGACCTGTAATCGTTGCGGCGCAACGATGGCAAAGGAAATCGAACGGCACGGCATCCCGGTGGCGATGATCTCCGCTATTCACGGTCTCCCGCTCACGACCGGCGCCAACCGGGTCATCCGGGGCGCCCGCATCGAGCACGTCTGCGGCGATCCCAACCTCGGTCCGGAGAAGGACTTCGCTTACGGACTACGCATCGTGCAGACGGCCCTCCGCGCGTTGCAGACCGACGTGAGCGGTCCGACGTTGTTCGACCCGGATGACCTGGATGAAGTCGCAGCGGAAGCGGAGGTGGGACATGCGTCTTGAGCTAGGAACCTTCGCGGTGCATGACATCAAATTCGGCGCCCACACGCGCTGGTCTGATGGGCTGCTGGAAGTGAATCGCGATGAGCTGCTCGCCGCGGTGCGGGCCGATCCACGCATCGCTACGGTGGACCTGGAGCTGGCGCGGCCGGGCGAATCGGTCCGCATCTGGCCGCTGCGCGATGTTGTCGAGCCGCGCATCAAGGTTGCGGGCGCCGGCGTGGCCTACCCTGGGGTCTGCGGTCGGCCCATCGAGACTGTCGGCGAGGGACGCACGCACCGGCTCACCGGCATGGGCGTTGCCGAAGTGTCGGAGGTGAACTGGCACGAGGCCGGCGGCGATTTCGTCGAGGTCTTCATTGACATGTCCGGCCCGTGGGCCGACCGCCTCCCCATCGCATCGCTACTGAATCTCTGCGTGGTCGTCGAGCCGGACCCGGCACTCGGCAACGACGCCAAGAACGAAGCGGTACACGCTGCCGTGCTGACTGTCGCAGATCGGCTGGCAGCAACCACCAAGGACCTGGAGCCGTCGGAGCAAGAGGTCTACGAGCTACCGCCGGTGGACCCGGCGCTGCCCCGCGTCGTCTACATCTGGTGCCTGCACTCACCGCAGGCGATGTCCGGCTCGCCCACGACCTGGTGTACCGCCACCTACGGCCTGACGCACCTGACGCCCCCTTGGCTGCTACATCCGAACGAAGTGCTCGACGGGGCAGTCACCGGCCCCTATCGGTCGCCGTTTGCCATGTCCTGGACCGTGATGAATAATCCGGTGCTCCGCGAACTCTACCGGCGACACGGCGTAGACCTCAACTTCCTCGGCGTGATCGCCTTCCGGACCGAGTGGACGACCCAGCACGAGAAGCAGTTGATGGCCAACCAGGCGGCCAAGATGGCCCGTATGCTGGACGCGCAGGGCGCCTTGGTCACGTGGGACGCCGGCGGCAACGAGTTCATCGAGGTGATTCGCACCGTGCAGGCGTGCGAGCAGCTCGGGATCAAGACGGTGTTCATGACCGGCGAAGACTCCTCTGCCGGCGGCGTGCCGACCTTGCTGGAGCCGCTCCCGGAGGCCGATGCCATCGTCAGCACCGGCTTCATCTACAACGACCTCACCGACCTCAAATCCCTGCCGCCCGTGGAGCGGGTCATCGGCTCGGACCGGCGGGTCATCGGCCGCTTGCGCGATCAGCAGGTTCCCACCGCCGGCCCCTTGGAGCCGCCCCGCCGCTACGACGACCATTACGGCTTCAACCGCTACAGTGGCCTGGAGGCGTGAGCAGCGAGCGGCGCTGCAGGACCGGGAAGACCTATCCCCGGCCCGGCGCTGCCTCGCTGCCGACTGAACGCGATGTCAGAACTGACCACGAACCGAGTAGTCATCAAAGACGTGCGCTATACGCTGGCGCACGTGCCCGGCCTGGTGCAGTACGGCTCCAAGCCCGTGCGCGAGTTGCCGGGAGACGCGGCGCTGCGTGAGCAGCTGGGGGCGCGGCTGCGCTCGTTCGACGAGGCCGCGGCCTATCCACCGCATCAAGTCTTTCTCGGCGCTCGCCGGCCCGAGGACTTGTGGGCGCTGGAGCGGCCGTGGTGGTGTTCACAGGCCGAGGCGCCGCCCGTTGGCCCGGACCGGTCTTTCCGTGGCCCGTTCGGTGAGCTACTGGATGAAACGCCGTTCTACGGCTTCCTCAAGGTCGCCGACGACTTCAACCTCGTGACCCTCTCCGAGGAGTTCACCGAGGAGGTCCGGACCATCCTCGGTCAGCACCCCCTCATCACGCCGGACGATCTCGACCGCCTCGGCACCGGGCGGCCCTTGTCGCGCATCGAGCAATCCGAGTCGGCACTACCGCTGATCTTGGGTGACGGACGCTTGGTGGGCTGCATCCGCAGCGATCACGACCAGGACACCTCACTCTCGGCAGACGTACTGCTGGAAAACCTCACCTGCAAGGCAACGGCCGTGCTGGCCTTGCGCGCACTTTTGCACGCCGGCCCGGTACCGGCGGATCAGGTGGAGTACCTGATTAACTGCGGCGAGGAGGCCGTCGGTGACCGCTATCAGCGTGGCGGCGGCAACTTGGCCAAAGCCGTCGGCGAGCTATCCGGCTGCCTGCAGGCCACTGGCGCCGACGTGAAGGCGTTCTGCTGCGGTCCGGTCCATGCGCTCGTCATCGCGGCCGGGCTGGTGGCGTCGGGCCTGTTCCGCGAGGTAGCCGTTGTCGGCGGCTGCTCGCTGGCAAAGCTGGGCATGAAGTTCTTGGGGCATCTGAAGCACGATCAGCCGATCCTAGAGGATGTACTCGCCGGCGTTGCTATCCTCGTTGGCGCCGACGATGGGCATAGCCCGGTTTTGCGTCTCGATAGCGTCGGCAAGCATCCGGTGAGTGCCGGCGCGTCCCAGCAGGCCATCTTCCAAGCACTGGTCGCTGAACCGTTGCAGCGGCTCGGCTGGCGCTTCGATGCGATTGACCGCTACGCGACCGAGCTACACGACCCGGAGATTACCGAGCCGGCCGGCAGTGGGAATGTGCCCCTGCTCAACTATCGGCTGATCGGCGCCTTGGCGACAGTCAACGGCGAGCTGCAACGGGAGGCCATCCCCGACTTTGTGGAAGCACACGGAATGCCGGGCTTCGCGCCGACCCAAGGGCACATTGCCTCAGCCGTGCCATACCTCGGTCACGCCATCGCCGGTATGACTGCGGGGACGCTACAGCGGGTGATGTTCCTAGCTAAGGGGAGCTTGTTTCTCGGCCGCATGACCCAGATGGCCGACGGCCTCTCTTTCGTACTTGAACGTAGAACGTAGTCTGCTCACAATACGGCGCAGGAGGAAGGTGACATGGCAACAAGCGAGGTTGCGTTGACGGGGAAGAAGGTAGTGGCGCTCGGTGAGCGCGACGGTGTGCCCGGCCCGGCCATCGCCGCCTGTGCCCGCGGCGCCGGGGCGGACGTGGTGCTGGAGGACACCTACTGTTTCGTCTGAACGTCCGCCGGAGCGCTTGACCTGGATGGTCAACAGAACATCAAGCGGGTCGTTGACGACGTAGGCCGCGACGAGGTGGTGGTGCTCCTCGGGACCCCGAACGCGGAAAGCAGTCAGGTCTATGGCCTGACGGTAACCGAGGGCGACCCGGCGTGGGCCGGCGCGCTGGCCGGCACGGCCCTGGGTCTGCCGGTGTATCACATCACCGAGCCGGAGATTGCCACGCAGGTCCCACCGGAGGTGTATGCCCAGGAGGTCGGCATCTCCGAGATGGTCCTGGACACGGCAGGCATCGCCACGGCCCTCCGCGCCGTCCGCGCCGGCGACGCGACGCCATCCTAATCCACAGACATAAGGGCAGGGACGCAGCGTCTCAGGACTCGATCAGCCCTTCCTGGGGCATGGTCCAGGGCAGCGCATAGTAAGGCGCCATCTGCGGGGCGCGTGGTATGGGCATATCTCCGAAGGGTACGTCAATGAGCACCGGTGCCTGGCGCTCCAGCGCAAGCGGGATCAGCGTTCCCAGGTCCATGGGGTCGTCGGCCCGTAGGCCGACTGCGCCGAATGACTCGGCGAACTTGACAAAGTCCGGGTTGTGCAGGTCGGTCTCGTAAGCTCCGTCAAACACCTCGTTCAGGTCATTGGCAACGTTGCCGTAGGCGTCGTTCCTGAAGACGACGGTCGTGACATTGATCCCGTACTTGACCGCCGTGGAAAGCTCAACTGCGTTGAACATGAACCCGCCGTCTCCGACCATGCATACCACGGGGCGGTCGGGTTTCGCCACCTTCACGCCCAGCGCGGTCGGAAATGAATAGCCAAGGTTGAACGAATAGCCGGAATCTATGTACGTCTTGGGGTGCTTAACCTGGTAGTGAGTGCGGGCGTAGTAGCCGAACTGCGTGACATCCCAGACGATGAAAGCGTCCTCCGGGATGCTGTGCTGGATTGTCTCCAGAATCGGGTACTGCGGCTCCTTGAGCCTGATGTCGTAGTAGGCAATCAGGCGCCGTGCCGCGCTGACCGCTTCGACGGGCGATGGGCGCTCGCCCACCCCGGCCTCGATAAGGTAGGGCAGCAGAGCCTCAATGGTCGCTCTGGCGTCGCCATGCAGGGGGATGGTGTTGGATTGGACTCTTGTCAGCTCGGTGTCGTCTATGTTGATGTTTACCAACGTGGACGCCTCGCCGGCCGGATTGCCCAGCGAAAAACGGGTGCCGATTCCGATCACGACGTCGGCAGATTCCATCACTTCATACAACTGGTTCATCTCCTGCCGCTCGCCCCGCGGGCTGAAACAGGAGCCGTAACACAGCGGATGGCTGTCCGGCATGGTGCCCTTGCCGCCGCTGGACGTGATTACCGGGATGTTTGTCGCTTCAGCCAGTTTGACCAGGGCCGATTCTGCGTCTGAGCGCGCCACGCCGCCGCCGGCGTAGATCAGGGGCAGGTGCGATTGGGCAATGACACGGGCGACATCCCGCAGCTGCTCCGGGCTGGGCACAATGCGCGAGACCGGAGCCGGATTCCGCAGCTCGACTTCCTCCCGCTCCACCCCAGCCTCGGGCGGGACCTCGATCAGCACGGGACGCGGCCGGCCGGTACGTAGCTGTCTGAACGCCTCGAACACCGCTTCCGGTATCTCCCGCGGCCTGAGCGCCCGCCGCCGCCACTTGGTCACGGGGCGCACCACATCCGGCTGGTCCGAAATCTCGTGAGGGGGGCCGAGGTTCTTGCCAATCAGGCCGCGCGGGACCTGGCCGGCAATGAGGAGCACGGGCGAGGAGCGGGCGTAGGCCGTGGCTAGGCCGGCGGCAGCGTTGTACAGCCCCGTGCCCGGCACCACCAGCGCTACTCCCGGTTTTCCTGATGCACGAGCATAACCGTCGGCCATGTATGCCGCGGCCTGCTCGTGGCGGGTCGTGACCATGCGGATGCCCGGCTCATCCCGTAGCGCGGCGATGATCCCGTACAGCTGTACCCCTGGAATCCCGAATACGACCTCCACGCCTTCCCTGACGAGGGACTTCACGAGGGCTTCGCCTCCGCTCATTTTCACCATAGGTCAGCTACTTCATCCGGCTAGGCCAGACCGGCTACGGCGTCGCCGGCTCTTCCGCGCGCGGTATGAACGGATTGTCGGCCGGCTCCTTGCCACCGTAGAACCAGGTGAGCGGGAGTACCTTGAGCTTCTGGCTGAAGCCGCCCGGCTTGGACTTGCTATCAATCAACTCGGCGCGCGTAGGATGCTCGTCCATCGTGGTATAGCTGTGCGCGATGAGCACGCGGTCCCGGCCGACGAACACCGACGGATACGACCAGCGGCCGTAGCTGGCGTCTTCGGTGATATATTCGACCTCCCGCTCCGGCGCCGCCACGCCCGGCATGAAATAGTACTCGGCCGGCCGCACGGGTTGGATCGGTCCTGGCTCGACGCGCGTCGTCTCATGGATGGACTCGACGTTCTGGAAGAACTCCCAGACGCTGCCCCCATTCCGACTGATCGCCGCCGAGATGCGCGTCCGGTTGTAGCCGCGTTTGACCTCATCCTCCGTCTCCTGGTTCCAGACGATGAGCAGGTGCCCGGTCGCAGGGATCGAGCGAATCTGCGCCGGCGTGGTCGTCGCGGCGAGCGATGTCGGCGCCGGCCGCGACCAAGTCTCGCCATTGTCCTCCGACCAGGACTGGAACAGCCGGCCCAGCCCGGTCCGCATCACCATCAGCAGGCGGCCGGGGCTGACCTCGGCCACGCTCGGCTCGTTGACGTAGCTGTAGGTCGCATTCCAGTCGTGGAGGATGATCAGTTCGCCGTCCCCGTTGCGCCGCCACGTGCGGCCGTCGTCGTCGGAGTAGCAGACGTAGACAAACGAGAACCGCGGATCGAAGAAGTGCGCTGCCGTCGAAACCCACTGCCCACCGATCAGCTTGCCGGAGAAGGGCGGCCGCACGTCGCCCGGACCGGCCCGCTGACCGAGCGTCCCGTAGACCGGCACGATGATGCGGCCCGACGACGTGCGGAGCAGCACGTCCTGGTAGGCGTGCGCCGGGAGACCGGGCGGGGTCACCTGCACCGGAGGCTCCCAAGTCTCGCCGCCGTCCGGTGAGCGCCAGAAGACCAGGTGGTGAATGCCGCGCCGGGACTCCTCCGCGTCCTGCCGCAGCGATAGCAGGCCCACGCCGCGGCCCGACAGCCGCACGAGCGAGGTCCCGCTCCCGCCGACGGGAGCGCCGTCGGTATCGCGACGCTCGAACGGCTCCGACCAGGTGATACCGCCATCGTCCGACGTGGTGAAAGTCGTGCCCGCCGCATGGAGAATGCGACCGTCGTCAAGCTCGGTGAAGGTCGAGGAATGAAAATATGGCGTCTCGTGGAGGGCCAACAGCTCCTCCGGCCGGGTCATCGGCACGTTGCTCATCTGCCCTTCCTCCTCGTATAGACCGCGTGCTGCGCTTCCAGTTTGCCGATCAGGGACAGCAAGCGCGCGGCCTCGCCCGGGAAGTTCCCGCTGAGGCGGACGACGGCGATGGGTAGCTGCCAGGCCGCAAGCTGTTCCCGATCTGCCCCCGTAATAGTGGCATACCAGTGCAGATACCGCGACCGGGCAATGCTACGGGCCGGCCTCACGAGGAGGCCGCTGATCCGGCCGGCCGGTGGGTTCCCGACCTCCAGAATCAATGCCGTCAGGGCCACGTCGGCGAGAGGATTGCCGCGGCACGCCGTCAGCCAGTCAATAATCACCGGTCCCTGAGGGGTCAGGATAATCTGGTCCGGGTGGAAATCGCCGTGGCATAGCTGCGTGCCGTCGGGCAGCGATTCGAGCACTGCCAAGGCCGCCGCACTCGTTGTATTCGATATGGCTGTTGTCTGCCGGATCAGGTCAGCGTAGTGCTCGCGCTGGGAGGGCAAGTCTGCGACCGTATGCTGATGAATGGCAGCGTGTAGCTCGGCAAACCGGCGGGTCAAACCGAGCACCCGCCACGGCGTCTTGCCGAACTGCTGCAGCATCGTTGGCCCCGCCATGTACCGGTAAATGAGGCCGCGCCGCCCGTCTACCCGGCGCTGCCCGACGACGGCAGGCACCGGCAGTCCCAGGGCCTGGACCCGTTGGGCGCTGTGCCATTCGCGATCCACCAAGTCGGGTGGCCGGTCTGCATGGTAGAGCTTCAGTACCTCGGTAGCGGACCAGCGATAGATGTCCGCCGTGCGGCCATAGCCGATAATCGGGCGCTGCAACTCTCCCGCCATAGGACACCCTGGTATCCGCTCTACTGCTGGGCGGCTGGCCCCCCTATGGTCCCCCCGCTGCGGCGGGGGGACGGCGGGTTCCCTCCCCGTTGCAATGGCCACGGGCCAGGGAGTCAGCACCGTCTATCCCCTCCCCCGTCGGGACGGGGGAGGGCGAGGGAGGGGGCCAGGCCAGGCAACAGCCCCCCGAGGCCCACCCTTACGACAACGTCACCGCCTCACCGCGCCGATGCGACTCTTTGACGGCATCGAGGATCGCCGACACGGCGACCGCTGCCGCGCCGGGGATCGCAGCCGGCCGGCCGGCCCGCGCAGCCGCGACGAACTCCCGTACCTCGGCGATGTACATCGGGTCGAACGGATCGCCGGTGTGTTGGATAGCCGTCGGCTCCCGGTAGGCAGCAACCACGTCCGACTGCACGACCACCGTGTTGAGCGGCCAGTCCGCACGCACCCGACCGCGAGTGCCGTACACCTCCACGAAGTCATAGGGCTGGCTCACTTCATGCGAGCAGGTCACCTGGGCCGTCACGCCGTTGGCAAAGGTGAGCATGAAGGCCGAGGTAACATCAACGTCCGTCCCCGGCCGGTAACGCATCGTGCTATACACCTGCGTCGCCGGCTGCCCGACAATCCACAGCAGCTGATCGCTCACGTGGCTGCCCAAGAAGAGTAGCTGCCCACCGCCGGCCTGCGGATCGGCCAGCCAGCCGCTCAACGGCGCGCCACCTTTGCCGGCGCTGATGAACACGATGTCACCGATAGCGCCGTCGTCAATCAGCTCCTTCATCAGCAGCCGCACCGGCGTATAGCGCAGGCAGTATCCGGCCATCAGGGTCACGCCGGCAGCCTCAGCAGCGGCAACGACCCCCTGGACCTCGCCGGCGTTGACGCCAACCGGCTTTTCGATAAAAACGTGTCGCCCGGCCGCGATCACCGCGTGCGATACCGATGCCAGGAGGTTGTGTGGCGTGGCGACAAGCACGCCGTCTACCGCTGCCTCCGCGAGGAGCGTCTCATGATCGCGATAGGTGTGCTGGTAGCCGAAGTCGCGCTGCGTCTGGCCGGCGACGGCGCTGTCCGGGTCCGCGCAGGCCACCAGCTCGCAGTCCCCAAGGGCCAGGGCCGCCGAAGACAGGTGGCGTCCCTGCCGGCCGGCGCCGATGAGTCCTAGTCGAAATGGTGCTCCCATATCGTTCGCCTCCTGTCCCTCTACCCAGCCATCAATGTGCGGTAGTTCGCCGGGATGTCTTGCGGATTGGCCATCGCGCCAATCTCATACATGAAGACTCCGGGATACTCGATCTCCCGCAGCGCCGCAACCACCGGGACCCAATTGATCGTGCCGTCCAACGGCATGATGTGCTCGTCCCGCTCACCATGATTGTCATGGATGTGCAGGGTAATCAGGTACGAGCCGAGGGTCCGAATCGCCATCGGATTGTCGCCCCCGAGGTGGCGGTGCCCGGTATCCAAGCACACACCTACCGCCGGGAAAGCCCCGGCATCCTCAATCAGCGCCATCAAGTTCCGCACGTCGGATCGCCAGCCTGAGGGGACGTTCTCGATAGCCAGCCGCACGCCTAGGTCCGTCGCGGTAGCCGCCAGATCGCCCAGGCTGGTCACAAAGGCGTCGCGGCGCCGCGCATACGCTTCCGGCTCCTGATCCGGCTCTGGAATGGCGATGTGGTGAGTCACGAGGATGTCGCCGCCGAGCCGCGCCAGCCCAGCCAGCCCGCTGCGGTACAGCGCCACCGATTCTCGCCGTTGGGCCGCGCCCGGGTCGGCCAAATCGCTGCCGGGCTGGCGCTGCTCGAAGTGGGCATGGATAGAGTTGAGCGCCAAGCCGCGGCTCTCCATCCATCCCCGCATCCGGTCGAGCAGCTTGCCATCGGTGTAGTCGAAGTTGGGGTGGTAGTCCGCAATCTCGATAGCCACCAAGCCCAACTGCTGCATGAGGTCGAGCAGCGCCGGGGTGAGCGGCTGACCGTGCGCGGCAAAGAGCGTCGAAGCGCCCGGCCGTAGCGGCATCCGACCTCGGTGAGTTGGCCTGTTGCTCATGTTCGTTGCCCGTACAATGGCTCCCAACGCCGCGCGAGGCACATACCCGGGCGCGGCCGCCGTGCTGGCAAGCGTAGCGTACCCGCAAGCGAGCGAGTGACGCACCACGTCTGCACCACCTTAGCAGGCATCGGCTTGTGTAGACCTGGCTGTGGTCGCAGAGGACGGGAGTAGACCATGACAGACGTGCTGATTCGGGGCGGGAGGGTGATTGACGGAACGGGAGCCCCCTGGTTTCGGGCCGACGTCGCCATCCAAGACGGCAAGATCGCTGCCGTCCAACGTCTGCCGATGAACGATCAGAACGGTCAGTCGGAGGGGGCCACGGCCGCGACCGTGCTCGACGCCACCGGCTGCTTTGTCACGCCAGGGTTCGTTGACCCGCACACCCACTCCGACCTGCCGCTCTTGGTCAACCCACCGGCGGAGAGTCAGGTACGACAGGGTGTGACCACGGTCGTCATCGGCAACTGTGGCAGCGCCCCGGCCCCAATCGGCCCGCTCAATGGCGCCTTCCTCAATCGCCGGATCGGCGAACGGGCCGCCGGACAGGGCCTGCGCCGCGACTGGCGGACCTTCGGCGAGTATTTCGACCGGCTGCGCCGCCAAGGTGTAGCCGTCAACGTGGCGCCCCTGGCCGGCCACGCCACCCTGCGGGGTGAAGTCATGGGGATGGAGCACCGCCCGCCTACCGCCGATGAGTTGGCGGCGATGTGCCGCCTGCTGGATGACGCACTGGACGATGGCGTCTTCGGTGTCTCCACCGGGCTGATCTATCCGCCTAGCTCGTATGCCGACACGGACGAGATCGTCGCTTTGGCCGAGGTGGCGGCGCGGCGCGGCGGACTGTACTTCAGTCATATTCGCGGGGAGGGCGACACGCTCCTCGACGCCGTGGACGAGGCCATCGAGATTGGTCGCCGCGCGGAGCTACCGGTACAGATCGCCCACCACAAGGCAGCCCGCCCGCCCAACTGGGGCAAGACGGTCCAGACGCTGGAGATGATGCAGGCCGCCCGTGCCGGCGGTGTAGATGTGGCCTACGACGCCTACCCCTACATCGCCAGCAGCTCGGGGCTTGGCTCGCTCCTGCCCGACTGGGCGCACGAAGGCGGCGCACCGGCGCTCCGCGCTCGCCTCCGCAGCCCGGTCGAGCGCGAGCGCGTCGTGGCCGGCATCGGCGAGCGCGCCGCCGGAATTGAGGGGTGGCACACAATCATCGTCTCCTGGGTACCAACGGCGGCGCACAAGTCCTGGGAGGGGCAGACCATCGAGCAGATCGGCACATCGCTGGGTCTCAGCGGCGAGGAGACGGTGGCCTACGTGCTCGACACGCTGGGCGGTGCGGCGCATATGGTCTACTTTCAACTCGACGAGGCCGACGTGTGCCGGGTGCTCGCGCACCCCTTGGGCATGATCGGCTCCGACGGCAGCGTCGCCGCGCCTTACGGGCCACTGTCCGAGGGCAAGCCGCATCCCCGCTCCTACGGGACGCATCCCCGGGTCTTGGGCCGCTACGTGCGCGAGCTTGGCCTGCTCACCTGGGAGGAAGCGATCCGCAAGATGACCAGCGGCCCGGCTCAACGCCTCGGCCTCGCCGCCAAGGGGATCGTCCGGCCCGGACTGGACGCCGATCTCGTCGTCTTCGATCCGGCGACGGTCAGCGACCGCGCCACCTTCGACGAGCCGCACCAATACCCGGACGGCATCGAGCACGTACTGGTGAACGGCGAGCTCGTCGTGAGCGGCAGCAACCACCTCGGCACGCTGCCAGGAGAGGTTCTCACCCGGCCTTAGTGTCTGATGGTGAGTGGTTAGGTAGCGCCCGTCATTGCTGCAGACGCGGGAATCCGCACACCAGCGGAACAGGGGGACTGTTGGGAGAGCGGATACTCCAGGCAGACGGCGCCGCACTTGTCCGGCTCGACGGTGATTGATGTTGATGCGGTTCAAGTAGTCTGCTTGGGTTTCTGCGGCGGCGGCAATTTCCCGCCCGGCGGTTTACTCGAGTCCCAGGCTTTCGGTGGCCTCACCTTCGGCGCCATTCCCCTCGTATGCACCCTGTCAGGTCTCGCTGGGGGCGCCCTGTCGTCTCTCCACTGCCTCTTGGCTGGCATATCCCCTCCTTCCAATGTGGACGCATCATTAGCCACGGGTCACTATATCAAGGACCGTCGTTGCCCCCCAACCTTGGGGAACTTGAGGCAATCTCGAATTATAGAAGTATGTGTAGATCATAACCGACTCAACATCCTTAGATACTATGAATTCCCATATTTCCTGATGTGACTCTCCTGGTTCTACGATTAATTCATTGTCGCGCCATGTGCGAAGGGTTTCGTCAAGCGTAGGCCACTGCAGGTCCCCTTGTTCTTCACCAGTGTATGCCTGGTCGTATAACCTTTCGATCTCTTCATCCGATACTGGCGAAATCTGCTGCAGAAGGAAGAATGCTTCACGAAACTCCATCTTGACCTTCGAACTGTTGTGCAAGGTTGCGGTCACGGCAATGTGGACGTAGCCGTCACCGATGCGCCGGTGTGACACCTTGTTGTCTATAGTGAGATGCGGCTCGGCCTCTCTGAAGACCTGCCATTTATATGCGGCAAAGATACCGCCTACTATGAGTGCAAAAGCGGTGACAACCGATTGGATCACACTGGCCAGGTCCTTGAGCCTGCCTGTGCCGGTCAAGGTGAGATTCAGCGCGATAAGTGTGCCGACCAGCAAGACCAAGACGACGACGACAATCACCGCTCCCCGCCACGCCTGGCCTTGCGGCAGACGGATTTTGCTGAATTGACCCATGAGTCACTCACGCTCTAGCCGCCACCAGGCCACCGTACCGGATCAGGAATTCACCGCCACTGCTACACCGGCACGAGCGTCATAGCTTCATCTTTGAGGTAAGGGTACGGCAGGCCGACGGTGCGGAGCCGCTCGATGATGTCCGCGGGCAGCCGCGGCAGCGTTGTCACCGTCAGATTGGCCTCTAGCTCCGCGACGTTCGCCGATCCGGGAATGATGCACGTGATCCGCGGATCGTCCAGGAGGTACAGCAGCGCCAACTGCGGTAGCGAATAGCCCGTCTCGGCCAGCACCTCACGCAGAACTGCCGCTGCCGGCGCGGAGTCCCCGCTGCGGCGCACCCCTTGGGACTCCAGGGCCGCCAACGAAACCAAGCGGCCGGCGAACAAGGGCGTGGCCACAACCACCGCGGTGTTGGTGCGCTCGGCCACTGGCAGCACCGTTCGCCGGGCTGCATTCATCAGCAGGTTGTAGTGGCTGGCGATCTCTACGCTGTCGAACCCGGCGTGCTCCAGGCAGTGCTGGAGGTGTGGCGACCAATGGCTCGTTACGCCGATGTACTTGCACCCGCCCTGCTCGCGGATCTTGAGCAGCGCCTCGTAGGCCATGCCCTTCCCGAACACGTCGTGCCATTCCCGGCGGTGGTCCGCTGCCAGGTCTCGCCAGCCGGGGTTGCCATGGATCTGCAGGACTTGCACCGAGTCTCGCTTCAGGTGCCGCAAGGTCTGCTCGAAGCCTCTCATGCAATTGTCGTAGGTGTAGTCCCAGAGGTTGTCGGTGGGACCACTCAGCTTGGCTCCAATGATGATCTCGTCGTCAGGGACGTGGGCAAAGGCCTCGCCTAACAGCGCGTCGGCCTCTCCGTGGCCGTATAGCGGCGCCGTGTCAAAGAAGCGCACGCCTCGCTCGTATGCCCGTTGCAGCGTGGCCAGGGCCGTCGGGCGGTCTACGCCCATGTCGGTGGTGATGCGGTAGCAGCCCATCCCGATCTCGGGGACCGGTTGGCGATCATAGCCGAAGGGCCGCGTCTGGATCATCGTTTCCTCCCGTCGCACACCGGCCACCGCCGGCCAATCGTCACGGTATCATAACGGCATCAAGACGACGAGGTGCAGTGATGGCAAGCAATTCAGGTGAACAGACGGTCCGGTTCGGCTTCTTTGGTTATGGCTTTATTGCCGGCGCCCACGCGCAGGCCCTAGCCGACGTACCCGGCGCGGAGGTGACGGCCGTGTGCGGGCCGCGCCCGGCGCCCGCGCAGGAGTTTGCCGAGCGTTTTGGCGTCGAGTTAGTCACGCAGGACCCGCAAGAGATGCTCGCCTCGGACATTGATGCCGTGGTGATCTGTACCCCCGACGACGCCCACCACGAACAGGTTCTGGCCGCGGCGGCGGCGGGCAAGCACCTCTTTTGCGAGAAGCCGGTCGCCATGGACCTCGCGCAGGCCAGCGAGATGGTCGCGGCGTGCGAGCGGGCGAACGTGCGGACGATGACGGGCTTCCTGCTGCCCTACGCGCCCATCGCGCAGGAGCTGGTGCGGCGGGTACGCGACGGCCAATTCGGTGAGTTGATTAGTATTCACACCCAACGCTACAACCCCCGACTGCTCGGAGCGGCGCTGACGGCGCAGTGGCGGTACGACGCCGCGCGTAGCTCGGCCGGCGTCTTGAGCGATCTCGGATCACACATGCTCAACTTCTCGGTGCTCATCGGTGGTCCGATCACCCACATCGCCGCCAGTCTGCGGACCGTGGTGCAGGAGGTACCCGACCCGGCCACCGGAGGCACGATGCCGCTCACATTGGACGACGACGTGGTGCTGGCACTGCGCTTTGCCTCCGGCGTCCACGGCACGATTGCCACCAGCCGCGTCGGCCACGTCGACTCGGACAAGCCGTTGGGCCGCTCGATGATCCAGATCAACGGGACGAAAGCGGCCGTCGTGACCGACGGGCTGGAGCACGCTGAGGTCTACCGCTACGGCCACCCGACCGAGGCCATCGAACCAGACCTCGGCCCCGGCGTAGACGAGCACGCCGGCCTGCTGGCGGCGATGGGCCGGCGCGTGTTCAGCGAGTTTGTCGCGGCGATCCGCTCCGGCCGCGACTGCCACCCGACCATCCGCGACGGCTGGCGGGTGCAGGCGCTTGTCGAGACAGCCGGCCTGGCCGCCAAGTCCGGCCGCTGGGAAGAAGTACCGACAACCCTCTAAGTGCAGTCGCAGATGGCACTCCCGGTACAGCACTACCATGCTCCTAGGAGGACCGGGTGAAGCGGCTGCACAGAGAGTACCCAATCTTGGAGTTCGATCCTGAACGGGAGGCGGTCATCGAGCCGCATCGTGTGATTGAGCCGGCCGACGTGCCGAAGCACTGCGTTGTGACCTTCTTCCAAGACGTGATTACGCGCTTGCAGGAAGAGGGCCAGACTACGCTGATCGCGTCGCTGTCGAGCGAGATCGGCACCCATCCCGTGTACGAGCTAGCCGTGGATGGTCAGCGAGTCGCTCTGTTTCACCCCGGAGTGGGCGCACCGTTGGCCGCCTGTATGCTGGAAGAAGTGATCGCGTTGGGGTGCGAGAAGTTCATCGCCTGCGGTGGCGCAGGTGTCCTTGATGAGACTATCGCCTTGGGACACATCGTTGTCCCAACCGCCGCTGTGCGTGACGAGGGCACTTCGTATCACTATCTGCCGCCGAGCCGGGAGGTAGCTGCCAGCCCGGCGGCGGTCGCAGCCATCGAACGGACACTCAAACGCCACAACATTGGGTATGTCCTGGCCAAGACATGGACCACCGACGCTATCTACAGGGAAACACTCGCCAAGGTGCAACTGCGTCGAGCGGAAGGTTGCGCCACGGTGGAGATGGAAGCTGCTGCCCTCTTTGCCGTTGCCCGGTTTCGTGGCGTGACGTTCGGACAACTCCTCTATGGCGGTGATGATGTCAGCAGCGATGAATGGGATTCTCGACGCTGGGACAAGCAGACATCAGTGCGGGAGAAGCTGTTCTGGCTCGCCACCGAGGCTTGCCTGACTCTATAGATTTCGGCCGGTGAGCACGGCGCCGATGGCTTCCAGGATGGAGTCTTCGACCAAGCCGTAGTTGTAGATGAAGTACAGCGGGACGTCGGCCTCGACACAGTAGCGAGTCACGTCCGACCAGTAGCCCGGACTGCGCCCGTCCTTCGACTCGGGCCGCAGCATCGCGCAGGGTAGCAAGTCGGGGTGCGCCGCGCGCAGTGCTGCCGCCTCGGAGCGCACCGCTGCGGCCGAGGGCGGGTTCTGCGACAGCATCCCCGCAACGTCCGGGAAACACCGCGCCCCATGCCGGGCGGCGATGGCAACCACTTCCTGGTGGAGTGCCTTGACCTGTGCATCACGGGCAGCGATGTACGCCGCCACGTCGGGCCAATCGGCGAGGCGCTCGGCAACCGGCGCCTCGGACGGCTCCGGCGCGCACAAGAACCGGTCGAACGTCTCCCGCGCGGTCACACGCACGCCCTCGCCATCCACGCCGGCTCGCGCCGCGACTTGCAGACAGGCCGGGCAGAAGCAGAGTGAGGCGAGCTGTCGTTGCAGCGGATCGAGGTCGGCCGTGATCTTCACGATTGACTCGGAGCCGCAGTAGTCGAAGTCGCGGTAGTCGAGCGACTCCAGCCAGAGCGAACCGGCCCCCGTCGCGCGGCAGACATCTTCGGTCAAGGCCCGCGCGTAAGTCCGCACCGCTTCCTGCGCCGGACACAGGCCGAACGTATAGCGGCTGCCCCAGGCGTTCTCGACGGCGTATTCGGGATGAGCGGTACCCAAACGCTCGTTGTAGCAGTAGACGGTCCAGCTCTGTAGCTCCAATCCGGCGCGATCCAGGGCCGCTTTGGTCTGCGCGAAAGCGTTGTCGGGGCCATCACCTAGCTCGGACCATTGGGTCGGCTTGAGCGGTGTGTCGTCGTAGAGCGACAGGTCGTTGGGGAAGTAGGTGACGTGCGGCTCCAGTATGTACATCCGCCGCCGCGAGTGGTGCGGCAGCAGGAACCGGCCATCGTGATACGCGACGGCGAGCGCAACGCCGGTGACGCCAAGCTGCTCTACCAGCCGTTGAGCAAAGTGCTCCGGACCCTCGTCCACAATATCCCACAGGTAACTGAATAGGAACACCTCGCGTAGTCGTTCGGCAGATGCGTTCGTCATGGCCACTCCTGACTATGCCTCAAGAAAGTGTCTCCTCGGCAGGATCGTAGATACGAATGCGGCCTACCTCCGCAATCCAGAGGCGGCTCTCGACCGTCTCTTTCTCGACGTAGTCCAAGACCTGTTGGATAAGTCTACGGACGAGCGGCAGTAGCGCTTTCGGTGGCCGAAGTACGATAATCCCTGGAGTACCTGCCGGTGGATACGCCAAGGGGTTGGCAAAGTCCAGGTCCAAGGTCACTAAACATCGCTGCTCAATCTGACAGACTCTCCAGAGCGTACCGTCCAAAGCACCCTGTAACTCCTGATCCCGAACTGAAGCCGCCTCATGACCCGCCTCCCTGAAAAGTCGGACCAATTCTGGCGCTAGGTTTTCATCTAGCTTGCACCGCACTTATGTCCCCTCGACGGCAATGGGCACCCAGCGCTCACGAGCTAACTCCGCAGCGTAGACCAATGCAGCCTGTATGTCTTGGGAGGTAAGTGGGGGATAGGCAGCAAGCAATTCCGCCTCAGCAATCCCAGCAGCAAGATTATCCAGAATGATAGAAACAAAGATGCGCGTACCGCGAATACACGGCTTGCCATGACAAATGCGTGGATCAATGGAGATGCGATCCAGCAACTCGTTCTTGCCCATCGCTTGCCTCCCGGTAGGTACGTCCTACATTGCGTGCTTGGTCTCTCAGTAGTCACAGGCTGCTATCCTCACTGTACCATCAGCCTACCGAGTCATGGCACAACGACACCGCGAGGTGCGGCACCACTGGAGGGCCGGCCATGGGATTGAACGTCTTGCTGGTCAACGCCAACCGCATGAAGCCGGCCGTGGCGCCTATCGGCCTCGATTATGTGGCGCAGGCGCTCGACGCTGCCGGTCACCACGTCGAACTGCTCGACCTGTGCTTTGTGCCCGATGCCGTCGGCGCGATTGGTGAGCGATTTGCAGCCGGTCGTCCCGGGCCCGATCTCGTCGGACTGACCGTCCGCAACACCGACGACTGCTACTTTGCCAGCCAAGAGTCCTTTCTGCCCCTCTACCACGAGGTCATCGCCGCACTGCGCCGGCACACGTCGGCGCCACTCGTGCTCGGCGGCGTGGGCTTCTCGGTCATGCCCGAGGGCGTGATGCAGCGCCTGGGAGTGCAGTTGGGCATCGCCGGAGATGGCGAAACGGCAGCGGTCGCCTTGGCCAACGCCCTGGAGCAGGGGCAGCCACCGGATGGAGTACCCGGCCTGATCTACGCCGTTGACGAGCGCGGCCGGGCATTGCCGTGGCCTGAGCTGGCAGCCAACGGTACCGACCGCACCGTGCGGTTGCAGCGCAATGCCCCGGCCTTTGCGCCACTCGACGACCTGCTGATGATGGAGCGACGCTGGATAGACCACGACCGCTACTTCCGTGAAGGTGGACAGGCCGGGATCGAGACCAAGCGGGGCTGCGCGATGCGCTGTACGTACTGCGTGGACCCGATTGCCAAGGGCCGGCGCTACCGCCTCCGGCCGGTGGATGCGTTGCTGGTCGAGATCGAGGCCCTGCTATCCAACGGCGTTGATACGTTCCACCTCTGCGATGCCGAGTTCAACCTGCCGCGGCGCCACGCCCGTGCCGTATGCACGGCACTCATCGAGCATGGCCTACATGAGCGCGTGCGTTGGTACACCTATGCGTCGCCGATCCCCTTCGACTACGATCTGGCGGCCCTGCTCCGCCGGGCCGGGTGCGTGGGGATCAACTTCGGCGGTGATGCCGGCAATCCGACCATGCTGCAATCGCTGGGCCGCGTCTTCGGCGTCCATACGCTCGTCGCCACGGCCGATGCCTGTCGCCGCGCCGGCCTCACCTTCATGTACGATCTCTTGCTCGGCGGCCCCGGCGAAACGCGCGAGACGCTACGGGAGAGCATCGAACTGATGAAGCGCCTGGAGCCGGATTGTGTTGGCGCAGCGATGGGCGTGCGCCTCTACCCTGGCACTGCCATCAGTCAAGATTCGCTTAATGCCGGGGACGGCCGGCTGGACCCGGCCAATCCGCACCTGCATGGCGTGCTGACCGGCAACGATGACCTCGTGGAGCCGGTGTTCTATCTGTCGGCGGCACTCGGCGACCATGCAGTTGACCCGGACGAGCAGCAGGCCGCGAGCGAAGCCGCAGGGCGCCGCCTGGCCGGGGAGACCGCCGTAGCCGCGGTGGACTACTTGCGCGAGCTAGTGGGTGGCGATGCGCGCTTCTTCGTGGGTGGTCGCAAAGGGGAAACCGGCGCCAATTACAACTACAATGACAATAGCGAGCTAGTGCAGGAAATCAGGCAGGGCGCGCGCGGCGCCTACTGGGACATCCTGCGGAAGCTCCGCACAGGAGCCGACAGCTTTCAGCCGACAGCTTTCAGCCATCAGCCAGACGCGCCGTTGCGGCTGCCATCAGAGTGACGAGACAGCCGTCGTCTCTCCCCACATGGTGGAGCGGAGCCGGGGGTGAGGCCCACGACCGAGGAAGAGCGATGATTAGCACCACCGGCAACGCGCCGCCGCCGGCAGCACCGTCCGGCCCGGCAACCGACCTGATGCTGACCGTCAACGAGGCGCGCGAGCGTATTCTGGCCCACTTCTCGACCCTCCCGTCGGAGCACGTACCCATACTGGACGCCTTGGGCCGGGTGCTCGCCGAGGACGTGGTAGCGCCCAACGATGTCCCGCCCTTCGACAACTCGGCGATGGACGGCTACGCGGTACGGGCTGCCGACATCCAGGCAGCCCGCGATGATCGCCCGGTGATGCTGGCCGTGCTAGGTGAGCTGCCGGCCGGCGCTACTACCGAGCAGCCGGTAGCGGCCAACACATGCTACCGCATCCTGACCGGCGCACCGCTCCCCCCCGGTGCCGACAGCATCGTGCCCTACGAGCTGACCGACGGTGTGGCGTTCGGCGGCTGGCACGGCGCAGCGGAAGCCGCTACCGCCATTGCCGCGCAGCGTGCGGTGCGCGTCTTCAAGGCGGTCAAGTACGACGATAACGTGCGGCACGCCGGCGAGGATCAGCGTCAAGGCGACACGATCCTCGCGCGCGGCACGGTGATCCGCCCGGCCGAGGTGGGTGTGCTGGGTTCCCTGGGCAGGAGCAGTGTTGCAGTGGTACAGCGACCGCGCGTGGCGATTCTCTCCACCGGCGACGAGGTGGTCGAGATTGACCGGCCGCTCGCCCCCGGCCTCATTCGCAATGCCAACAGCTACTCGCTGGCGGCACTGGTGCGTTGGTACGGCGGCGAGCCGCTCATGCTCGGCATCGCCGCCGATACGGTCGAGTCCCTGCGCGAGCTACTGCGACGTGGGCAGCGTGCAGACATGATCGTGACCACCGGCGGCGTCTCGATGGGTGACTACGACGTGGTCAAGAACATCCTGGCGCACGACGGCGACGTCTCGTTCTGGTCCATTGACATGCGCCCCGGCAAGCCGGTGGCCTTCGGAATGCTGCTCGACGTGCCGTTCATCGGGCTACCGGGCAACCCGGTCTCGACGATGGTCGGCTTCGAGATTCTGGTGCGCCCGGCCCTCCTCACACTAGCCGGCCACACACGCTTGGCCAAGACCGCCATTCGGGCCCGGGCGGCGCACCACATCTCCAACCGCAGCGGCCGCGAAAACTACATGCGCGCCATCGTGACTCGTGACGGAGATGAGTGGATAGCGCACCTGACCGGCGAGCAGGGATCGGGCATTCTCACCTCCATGCACCGCGCCAACGGCCTTGTCGTCGTGCCGCGGCAGACGACGCGCATTGAGAAGGATGAGGCGGTGCAGGTCCTGATGCTTGACTGGCCCTCGATGGGGTGAGGTGGGGGCAAGGAAGCTCACCACCGGAACTCGTCTGGCCGAGGGCCGGCGGCGGTGAGCGCTGCGCGGTAGCGGGCAAACTGCGGCGCGTCCTGCCGTTCCAGTAGGCCGAACATGAAGTTCTTGTAGGCTTCCACGCCCGGTTGGTCGAGCGGATTGACGCCGAGCAGCCAGCCCTCGACCACGGTCGTCAACTCCAGCAGGTAGATCAACTGGCCCACCGTGAACGGGCGCACAGTAGGCAGCGTGATGTCGAGTGTCGGCCGGCCGGCACGGCGGTAGGCAAAGGCGGTTGCCTCAATGGCCGCTTGCTGGCCGTCGTGCAACGTCCGGCCGGCCAAGTAGTTCAGGCCATCCCCATCGCCGGGCACTTCCGGGAGCACCACGTGCTCATGGCTCGGCTCGGCCACGACCACGTTCGTAATCAGCTTATCGTGGGCGCCCTCCTGGTGCTGCTGCCCGCGCGAGTGTAGCTCCCGCGAGTTCACGACCGTCAGCGGCGTCGGACCAATGCCGTCCTTCCCCAGGCTCTCGGCCAGCAGCTGGTCGTACCACAGCCCCACGGCCTCCAGACGGGGACTCCACGCCGCGAATACCGAGATCGTGCGGCCCTTCTGCCGGTACATGAGCGTATGGAGAATGGCGAGGAGGTAGGCCGGATTGAGGTAAGGATCGCTGGCCGCGCACAGGCCGGCCATGTAGCGCGCTCCAGCGAGCAGCTCGGCGATGTCAATACCCACGACCGCCGCCGGCAGCAGGCCCACGGCGGTCAGTACCGAGTAGCGCCCCCCAACGTTGTCGGGTATCTCGAAAGACTCATAGCCGGCGGCCGTCGCCAAGTCGCGCAGCCGTCCGCGGGCGGCATCCGTCGTGGCAACGATAGCCTGCTGTGCGTCGACGCCCCAGACCCGCTCCGCCTGCCGTCGCAGGAGCCGAAATGCGAGTGCCGTTTCCAACGTTTCTCCCGACTTGGAGATGACGTTAAGCGTAAAGCGACCGCCCGGATCGGCGCCGGGCCGGATCGGCAGGCGGTCCAGTAGGCCCCGGAGCGAATCGGTGTCCATCCCGTTGCCGGCAAAGTAGAGGCGTGGACGACCCTGGCGCTCCTCGCGCGGCAACTCGTTGTGGTAGGGATGCGCCAGCGCCTCGAAGAGCGCGCGCGCCCCCAAATACGAGCCGCCGATTCCCAGGACTACGTGCGCGTCACCGGCCGCCGCGAGCCGGTCCGCCGTCTCGACCAAGCGCGGCACATCGGCCGTCATGGTAGTAGGGAGATCCATGAAGCCGAGGACTCCGGCCTGGTACTCGCCGCGCACCCGCGCGTCAATCGCCGCCAGCCGCGTGGCTGCGTCGGCAAGCTCGCGCCGGCTCACGCCCACGGGCGTACCAATCGTGGCCTCCATGACATAGCTGTAATCAAGCCGCAGACGATGTTGCTCGCACCAGTCCGGGTCTTCGTATTGCACAGCCATCAATGCACCTCCCGCGCCGGCCAACTGGCCATAAGCCCTGTCGGTACCGCCCATCTACATCATACCCGGCTGCGGCCAGGGTATACTGCCAGGCTGTCGCCGGATGGATATGGCAGATGACGGACACATCAGGAGCACGGAGATGTTCGAGCTGGATGGCAAAGTTGCGCTCGTGACCGGCGCGAGCCGGGGTATCGGCAAGGCGCTGGCGCTGGGCTTCGCCGCGGCGGGCGCGGACGTGGTGCTGGCCAGCCGCACCTCTAGCGCCCTCGCAGACGTGGCCGCGAGCGCTGCGGCACAGGGCCGGCAGGCGCTCGCCATTCCGACGGACGTTGCCGACTCAGCAGCCGTCGCAGCGCTGATAGACCGGGCCGTGCAAGAGCTTGGCCGGCTCGATATCGTTGCGAACGTCGCCGGCATGAATATCCGCGAGCCAACGGTAGATGTACCGACCGCACACTTCGAGCAGATCGTCAACGTCAACCTGCGCGGCACGCTGGTCGCCTGTCAGGCCGCCGGTCGCGCGATGATTGCGGCCGGACGCGGCGGCTCGATCATCAACATCGCCTCACTGACCACCCGGCAAGGTATGCCGCAGCGGGCCGTCTACGGTGCAACGAAAGGCGCCGTCGGGCAACTGACGATGGCGCTCGCGGTGGAGTGGGGCCAGCACGCAATTCGGGTCAACGCCATCGCCCCCGGCTGGATCGAAACGCCGCTCACGGCGCCGCTACTCGAGGACCCGGCGTTCAAGGAGTGGGTCGTCAGTCGGACCCCGCTCGGACGACCGGGGCAGCCGGAGGACCTCGTCGGCATGGCCGTCTTCCTCGCCGCGGAGGCGAGTGCGTTCATCACCGGCCAGGTGCTCTATGTAGATGGCGGCTGGACCGCAGCGTAGCGGAGAACGGACGGCCAAAGGTGGTAGTCAATTCGCCGAAGGACGATTGCCTACCAGAGTAACTGACTACCCGGGCCTCACGTTGAGGGCTGCTTGGTAGTCGCTGGCAGCGGCTCATCGAATGGCTCGCCCTGAGCCTCTGCTGCCAGGCGGCGGCGGTTCCATGCTTCCACTTCGACCAACGCCTCGGCCCGGCCCTGCTCGTATCGCTTGGCAAGATACTCCTCCGTCTTCCGCGTGAGCATCGTCGAAAGCATCGTCGAAAGCATCGTCCAACCCTCCGTGACAACGAGAGCAGTCGCCGCCGAAAAAATCGCCGCCGTCGCGCCGCCCTGAATTATATCCAATAGCGACTTGACCACTCCGTCCGGCGAGTGCTCCAGGCAGCACTCCTGCGAGATCGTCAGAACCGTACCGGCGATGAAACAGGCGTTGAACAAGGTGAAGTAGATCGTTTGCCACCTGGCCGGTACGCTCCAGATCGACTCTCTGGATTCTCTATTCATGCGATGACCCCGTTACTCGAGGTGCCTCCACCCTCTAGCGTCCGCGAGGACACCGGCCAACTCGCCCGGTCACGCCAGCGAGAGCCGGAATCCGGATTGCACCACCGTTCACGGCGGAGAGGCCGCAACATGGCTAGATGCATTCATATGATACATATGTATGTCAATAATATGATCGGACGTCAAGGGAGACGTCGGCGCAACGCAACTCGGCGCGGCTCGTGGCACGCCATACCCTATCCGGCAACGACTTCCTCGGGGCTTACAGGGGAAGGGGGATTTGTGGAACTATAGGCGTGGACTTGCCGGATAGATAGCCGGGGGCGAGCGCCGCTAGTGCGTTCGGCACGCTATGGCCGCTCCGGTCCTACCGGGCGGATCATCGCGATCTCATCGCAGTTGGCGAACTTCGGGCACTTATAGCACTCGTACCACACCTTGATGTGCAACGAGTCGCGCTCGGCACGCTCGAAGCCGAGCCGCTCGAAGAACTCGGGGACGAGCGTGAGCGTGTAGACTTGACGCAATCCCAGTTCGACGGCCTCGGCTAGGCAGGCACGGACCAGCTTGGTGCCGACGCCGCGCCCGGCCGCGCCCGGCGCCACCGCCAGCCCCCTGATCTCGGCCAAGTCTTCCCACGTGACGTGCAGTCCGCTGGCACCCACTACTCGTGCGGCACCGTCGGCCGCTTCGCAGATCGCCACATGGTATTCGCGGATCGTCTCGTAAAGCTCCGCCTGAGCGCGGAAGAGCATCCGGTTCTGCGCCGCGTAGAAATCAATAAGGGCCTTGATCTCCGGCACATCGCCGAGTCGAGCGCGTCGCACGGTGACTGTGGCATCCGCTGGCAGGGCCGCCTCTACAGCGCCATTGTGCTCCGGCGCCAGGCCGGGCGGCGCGGTGGGTGTCGGAGACTGTGCCGGCCGCCGTACAGTCTGAATGGGGATGAAGTGTGGCACGGCCACGGTTGTCTACCTTCCCTGCGTAGGGCGAGCGTTTCGCTGCTGCACAAGACGATACGGGAAAGGAATGCTACCTGATTAAATGACCATAGCACAGGGTTGGAGGCGCCGTCATTATGCCGGGTGCTCAGGCCGGTGCATCCGCGCGCTAGCCGGGTGCGATACACTGTGCGGCGGTCACCGCTGGCGGTTCTGCCGGAGCCGCCGCGGCTGTCCGGAATCCACGGTACTCTTGGCATTGGTAAGGGCAGCTTGGGATGACACAGAGCACCGACGCAAAAAGGCTACCTAGCCGGGACCGGCTCGCGGCCGAGATCGTAGCCCTACGTGGCCGGCAAGTACGGCTCGAGCGGGCGCTGGACATCACTCGCCTGCTTGCGGCGGAAATGAAGCTGGACGTGCTGCTGCCGCTGATTGCCACGAAGACTACCGAGGCGCTGGCCGCCGACCGCGCCACAATCTATCTCGTGGACCACGAGCGCCAAGAGCTATGGACACGCGCCGTATCCAAGCTGGAGATTCAGGAAATCCGCTTGCCCCTCGGCGCCGGCTTGGCTGGTCACGTGGCAAAAACCGGTGTCACCCTGCTAATCCCCGATTGCTACCAGGACCCTCGATTCGACAAGACGTGGGACCAGAGAACTGGCTACCGCACACGCTCCATGCTGCTCATGCCCATGGACAACAGCCAGGGTGACCGGCTAGGGGTGTTCCAGGTCATCAACAAGCATAACGGCGCCGCTTTCGACTACGAGGACTTGACCTATCTCAAAGCCATTGCGGCCTCGGCGGCGATTGCCCTGGAGAATGCCCAGTTGTACGAGGCGCAGCGCGAGTCTTTTGTGAGCTTAGTTACTACCCTTGCTAGTACCGTGGACGCACGCGACCGGGAAACGAGCGGCCATTCACAGCGCGTGGCCGCTTCAGCGGAAATCCTGGCGCGGAAGTTGGGCCTGGAGGGCGATTATGTCGAGTGTATCCGCTTGGCCGGGCTGCTGCACGACTACGGTAAGATCGGCGTCCCCGATGCCGTGCTCACCAAGGCCGGGCGGCCCACGGAAGCAGAATGGGAACAGTTGAAGGCGCATCCGCGCTTCACGCGCGACATCCTAGCCAATATCAAGTTTCTGCGTGGCTTTGAGGACATCCCGGTGATCGCTGGGCAGCACCACGAGCGGCTGGACGGGAAGGGCTACCCCGACGGTCTCCACGATGCCGACCTGACGCTGGGTGGCCGCATTTTGGCCGTCGCCGACGTGTACGATGCCCTACGCATGAAGCGCTACTACAAGCCGTCCTTCTCTATCGAGCGGGCGCTCGCCATCATCAAGCAGGATGCCGGCCAGGCGCTCGACTTCGATGTCGTCCAGGCGCTGGAGGCGAGCATCCCGGAGATCGAGGCCGCAGTGGGACATCTCCGTCCGGGCACCGAGGAGGAAACCGAACTGGGCCAAGACCTGCCGGTACAGGAAGAGCCGGCGCCGACGATGGCGCCCAACGGCGCAGCGCCTGAACTGGTCGGCGCCGGCAAGGCAGAATCGGGCTGATACCGGTGACACGTGTGCTGCTCTTGACGGCAGCCCGGACAGGAGCCGGGCACGTCGTAGTGGGCGAGGCCCTGGCCGAGGCTGCCAAAGCCAGGCCGGGGCGGTTCGCCATGGATGTGCTCGATGTGCTTGCTCCCGCCAAGCCGCGCTGGACGGACCACCTCGCTCATCTCTACGAGCCGACCATCGTCCATGTGCCGTGGCTGTGGTCGGCGATCTATGCAGCCACCAATAGTCCACTATGCCCACTGATCTACCATGCCTTGGCCGGTCAATCCTTGGTCCGCCGGGTCATGGCCGCCGCGGAAGTGCAGCCGCCGGACGTGATGGTTTCGGTCCATCCGCTCATGGTCCGCGCGGCCGTTGCGGCCCGGCGGCAGTCGTCGTTCCTCGCCGACAAGCCTATCGTGACCGTCGTGACGGACCTCGTTGACGTACATCGCGTCTGGGTAGCCGGCGGGGTGGATCACTATGTCGCCGGCTCGGAGACCGCCGCGGCCACGCTCATGCGCTATGGCGTTGCACCGCAGCGGATCGTCCGCCTCGGCATCCCCCTGCGCCCCGAATACGGCCGCCGCCATGTGCCGACAACACCACCAGACTCACACGATCTTACGGAAAGCGACGAGACCAAACCGGCCAGTCAGACGGAGCTGCGCCAGCGGCTCGACCTCGACCCGGAGTTACCACTCGTCCTGTTCATGGGCGGCGGTGCCGGCGCCGGCAGCTTGGTCAAGCGGGTGCGAGCGGTGGCCGCGCTGGCGCGACAAGGCCACGTGTTTCAGATCGCGGTCGTCACCGGCAGCAACGTGCGCTCTCGGAACGCACTGGAAGGGGTCGCCTGGCCGCTCCCGGTGCGGGTCTATGGATACGTGCCGTCTACGGCCGACCTAATGACTGCCGCAGACATCATCGCCACGAAACCCGGCTCGGTGACGGTCAGCGAGGCGCTCGCCGTGGGGCGGCCCTTGGTCCTGAGCCGGCCGGCCGGGGGGCAAGAAGGCGGCAATATCCCCTACGTGGTGCAAGGGCAGGCCGGGTTCTTTGCCCCCAGCCCTCAGGAGGCGGCCGATGCCGTAGCCCTCCTGCTCCAACAGCCGGACCTCTGCTGGGAAATGGGGCAGAATGCCGCCCGTCTGGGAGCACCGGACGCCACACGGCGCACCCTAGACCTGATCCAAAGCCTAGTCGCGCATCCTTCTCTACCCTAGCCCAGCGCACGGTGCAGAAGTGACCCCTCGGCATCATCCGATAGAATCCAATGCCGCGCAGAACAAGCAGTCAGAGGAGACTCCAGCGCAATGGGAAGCAGCAACCGGCCACTGTTGGCGTGTACGATGGGCGATCCGGCCGGCATTGGGCCGGAGGTGCTTGCCAAGGCATTCATGACCGCGCCGCTTCACGAGTGGTGTCGTCCCCTGGTGGTCGGCGATGCTCACTGCCTGGAGCAGGTCGTCCATAGCCTGGATGCCGCTAGTAGGCTGGTGGTGCGCTCGGTGAATGAGCCGAGCGACGTTGTCTACGGTCCCGGGGTCCTCGATGTGGTTGATCTCGCCAATGTCTCCTCGAACGTCCGAGCGGGTGAGCTATCCGCCGAGGCGGGCGCGGCGGCGATGGCCTACGTCCTACGGGCGCTGGACTTGGCGCGCGCTGGTGAGGTGGCGGGGATAGTGACGGCGCCGATCAACAAAGAGGCCACTCAGCTTGCCGGCTACAAGGATATGGGCCATATGGAGCTATTCGGCCGCGTGCTCGATGCGCCGGAACAGGCCACCATGCTCGTCAGCGGTAAGCTCCGCACCGTCCATCTCTCCACGCACTACTCCCTGCGCGAGGCCCTCGACCGCATCACGCGCGAGCGCGTCCTGAGCCGCATCCAACTGACCGATCACCACTTCCGTTCCTGGGGCCTGGCGCGGCCGCGCATCGCCGTCTCGGCCATCAACCCCCATGGCGGCGAGGGCGGCCACCTGGGCCGCGAGGAAATCGAGGAGATCGGTCCGGCGGTTGAAGCGGCTCGCGCCGCCGGAATCGCGGCGACGGGGCCACTCCCGGCCGATTCGGTGTTCGTGCGGGCCATGCGGGGTGAGTTCGACGCGGTAGTGGCAATGTTCCACGATCAGGGCCACATCCCGGTGAAGGTTCACGGCTTCGAGGAGAGTGTCAGCGTCGCGCTGGGCTTACCGATTGTCCGCACGTCCGTGGATCACGGCACCGCCTTCGACATCGCCGGCCAGGGGATCGCCGACCCCACGAGCACCATCGAAGCCATCCGCACGGCCGCCCAAATCTGCGCCGGCACCTGGCTCTCCGGACCAGGTTGATCTCGTTTCCCTCGCTCAGACGGCTGCTCCGAGCCGCCGGACCAAGGCATCAAAATCATCGGGACATTTCTGGCGGATAGCACCAATACGGCGCGATGCTTCTTCTCCCAAGACCTTTCGGCCACCCCCAGGCGAGTCGGATAGGCCGCGTTGCGCTACAAGCGGATCAAAGTAATGTTCCTTGACCTCGACTTCTGCTCGAACATTGCCCCAGTGCCACTCACTGGGCAGGTCCAGCCCAGCCAACACCCAAGTCTCAAGCTCTTCCCAGGCACTTTCGGCAAAGAACGACGATCCGAATTCCTCTTCAATCCGGTCGAGCCGTTGACGTCTCTGAACGATTCCATCACGATCAACACACAATATGAAAACATCCACCATCGGGTATCGTTCGATGACTTCCTGCAAGCGCTCCAATTTCAGCGCTTCGTCAATACCCCCAAGCAAAGGGTCCTGACAAACCCGAACTCTTACGGAACGGGTGCCAAGACGTCTGAAAAGACGAGAGAACAGCGGCTTGAGGATGTATTGGTCCTTGCGAAAGTCTTCAGGGATCACAATGACGTTCACTCTCCATTCTCCCCGTCTTTGTTTGCCTCCTCCGAGAAGGCGAGTATGTCTTCCATCCAGCCCGTTGTGTGCAGGCGTCCGAGGCCCTGGCTCCGCCGTAGCTCTCGGGCTTTGGGCAGTTTCGCCACGGGGCGAATTATGCCGTCAGCCGAGTCTTCATCACGGTATACGACGGAGGTAGTCTCAAACGTCTTGTCGTTGACCAACGCCAGCAGGTCAGGTGAATGCGTAGTAGTGACCACCTGACTCTCACCCTTTGCAGTTTGTCCTTCGATCAGGTCAATCAACAGCCGCATCCGCGAAGGATGAATGCCGTTGTCAATCTCCTCGAAGAAATAGAGACCGGCCGGGTTCTTGCCCAGCAGCGCAGCCAGCGTGGTGAGAAAGCGCAGCGTGCCGTCCGAAGCACCGTATGCGGATACCGCTCGGTCGTTCGCTTCCCGAATAACGAGCTGGACTCGGCCGGTGATCGGGTCAGTCGGAAACTCGAAGTCCCGCACGTCCATCGGTGTCAGTTCGCGGGTCCACGCGGCCAGCGTTTCCTTGCGCTGCGGATCGGCGCAGATCTCCCGCAGCACTGTCGGCAAGTTCTCGCCGCTGTCGCCCAATATGATTTGGCCGGGGAAAGCGGGCTGTCGCATAAGGTCCGGTACAAGATCAAGGAAGCGTGCATTGGCAAAACCATTGATCACAAATTCGGCGAGAACCTTATGATCTCGCACTACCTTTCGGTGATCCCGGAGTTGGGTTAGTGCGGGTTGATCCCACCTCACCTGGACTCGATGGCCGTACTTCCTTTTCTCCCCGGTCCTTGCCATGCGAAGTAGTAGGTATCTATCGTCACGTTGTGCATGAACAGGGTCACCAACACCCGGGTGGCTCGTGTAAATCGGACGATACTTTACTCTAAGCTCTTCTCTCTCGACCCGAAATAGATCCGGACTCTTCCGATCATCACCAACCGTGATCGAATAAATGAACGGATCTGCCTCAACCTCAATCGAGAAACCCGGTTGCCCGAAGCGGACGATCTCGTTCGTTGCGCCGCGAATACCGGCCCACTCCAGCTGGCCACCGGGACCGTACTTTCCACCGAAAATTTCCGACAGCGTATAGCCGCGACCGATGCCATGCAGGAATCGGAAGGCGTCACGGATATTGCTCTTGCCGCTGGCGTTCGTGCCCACGATCACCGTGAATGGGCCAACGGGGAGGGTCTCATCGGCAAAGTTCTTGAAATTGACGAGCCGGAGCGAGGTAATCATGTCACTGCTCCCAACTGAAAGCATCTCCGGCACTGCATCCGCACATCGCGGTGTGGTTCATCAAGTCTCCCTGGCCCGGGCCAGCGGCCCAAGTCTACCCCATCGTTTGCGGTACTGCCGCCTCGCCGGGCGGTAGAGAGTACCGACCGCGCTCACCGCTCCTGCCCGCCGATCACCCGTAGCACTTGCAGGAACAGTATCACCGTGCCAACGAGGACGAGGCCCAAGACCAGGAACATGATCCCGATGAACGGGTTGCCGGTGCCGCGTATCAGCCAGGCTACTCCGCCACCGAGCAGCACTACCACTGCCAGCAGCGCGAGCAGCCGCGTGCCGAGCGCCTGCCAGCGCAGCATCGTTTGGAGCCGGCGCCGGCGGCGGCTGGGCGTGCGCGTCGCAGTACGCGAATCATCCTTCATGGCGGGAAATAGGGTAGCGGCAATACTGTGTCGGTAAGTAGCTGGTATGGCAAAGACTACCGCGCCACTCCAGGTTCGTGATCTGCATTGTGACGGCTGCGCGAGGACGGCAGTACACACGCCATACCAACAGCCTGGCGTCCTAGTTAGCCACCCTATGGCCCCCCCCTCTTCGCAGGGGGACGGTCTATTCTCTCCCCTGGTAGCTCAATCCGGGGGAGGGGACCGGGGGTGAGGCGCGTCTTCCAATGCTGCCGCCAGCAACTGTAGCGCGCCGTCTTTGCCTTGCGGACCGATTTCGTCGCGCGGTCCGGTGCAGGAAGGGCAGCCATCCTCGCAGCCGCAATCCTGCGCCAACTGTCGGGCCGCCGCGTAGACCGGCCGGTGGGTTTGGAAGAGCTGGCGTGCAAAGCCCACACCGCCGGGGTAGTTGTCGGCGAGGAAGATCGTCGCCCGGCCAGTGAACGGGTTCTTGATCTGCGGTACGGCGATCAAGTCGCGCGGGTCGCACATCAGGAACAGCGGCGCGACATTCACCAGCAGATTGCAGAGGCCGAGTAGACCGCCTTGCAACCGCTGGCTACCGAGCTGCGCGGCGAGCTTCTCGGGTACGGCCGTCCAGTAGGCGGTGGTGTGCATCTCCTGGGACGGCAGATCAATCTTGCCCCAGCCGACGTTCTCGCCGGTCAGCATTCTGATCTTCTTGTAGATGGTGGAGGTAAACGCCAGGCGCACCTCACCATATCCTTGCTCCAGCGCCGCGCCGTGGTCGCGCCCCTCGTCCTGGAGTACGGCTACGTTGAAGCTCAAGTCGGCATCGGTGTAGTAGTCCACGTTCACTCGTTTGGCCTCGGCGCGCTTCTGCTCCCAGTCGAACTTGGTGACGTGATATTGCTGCCCTTCATGTATGTAAATCGCGTCCTCATGCACGAGCATTGGCGCGCTGAAGGGGTCGCACTCGCCGAGCACCTGCGGCTGCGGCGCGGTGACATCTACGATCACGACGTTCTCGCGTTGAGCTGAGCGCAGGCTGACAGCCTCGGCCGGATAGTCCTCACCGGTCCAATACCAGCTCGCCCCCTCGTGCTGGAGCACACCCGCGTCTTCCAGCTGCGCGAGCGCCCGCCCAGTGCCCTCGGCGCCGAACTGCTCATCGTCCTCGAACGGCAACTCAAAGGCGGCGCAGGCGAGATGGCTCATGCGGAGGTAGAGGTTGTCGGCATTGACCAGCCCATGCTCCGGCGAACGTGCAAAGAAGTAATCGGGATGCGTGACGACAAACTGCGCCAGCGGCGACGATGAGGCCACAAAGATGGCGGCGCTGGTCGTCGCACGCCGTCCCGCGCGGCCGGACTGCTGCCGCGTGCTGGCAATCGTGCCCGGATACCCACACAGGATGGCCGCGTCGAGGTGGCCGATGTCAATGCCTAGCTCCAGCGCATTCGTCGCCACGACGCCACGGACCTGCCCGGAGCGCAAGCCACGCTCGATCTCGCGGCGCTGCAAGGGCCGATAGCCACCGCGATAGCCCCGCACCTGGTCATTGGGCAGCTTGGAGCGGCGCCGGATCGCCGACAGCAGCACCTCGGTGCGGACACGCGAGCGTGTAAAGACGATCGTCTGAATGTCATTGCTCAACATCTGCGTGGCCAGACTCGCCGCCTCGGTGACGGCGCTCTTGCGAATGCCCAACTGCTGGTTGACGACGGGCGGGTTGTAGAAGATGAAATGACGGCCACCGCGCGGAGCGCCATCGTTTTCAACCGTCTCGAAGGGTCGGCCGGTCAGTGACTCGGCCAGCTCCGCCGGATTGGCGATGGTCGCCGAGCAGCAGATGATCTGAGGTGTGGACTCATAGAAGGCGCACACTCGCAGCAGCCGGCGCAGAACGTTGGCGACGTGGCTCCCAAAGATGCCGCGATAGTGATGCAGCTCGTCAATGACGATGTAGCGCAGATTCTCGAAGAGGCGCTGCCATTTCGTATGCTGCGGCAAGATGCCGGTGTGGAGCATGTCCGGGTTGCTGATGACGATATGCCCGGCCAATCGCACCGCTCGCCGCGCACTGCCAGGCGTATCGCCATCGTAGGTGTACGTCTTGATGTCCAGTCCCAACGTCTCAATCAGACCGTGTAGCTCGCTGTACTGGTCCTGACTCAGCGCCTTGGTCGGAAACAGATAGAGCGACCGGCTGGCATCGTCATCGAGAATGGACTGGAGTACCGGCACGTTGTAGCAGAGCGTCTTTCCTGACGCCGTCGCCGTCACCACGACAACATCACGGCCGTCCAGGATCGCCTCAATAGCGGACGCCTGATGGGTATAGGGACGGCCGATGCCCCGGCGTTCCAGCGCTGTCGTGAGCCGTGGATCGAGGCCCGCCGGCCACGCGGCATACGCCGCCGCCCGCGGCGGCTCCAAGCGCCAGGCGGTCAGGTTGTCGCGGAAAGAGGGCGTCTCCCGTAACCGGTTGAGTAGCTGATCGAGGTTCATTGGTTGCTGTCAATGCGCCGCACCCGCTCCGCACAAGTGGCGAGGAGAGCAGTGCGACGGCGGTGATTGAACAGATGTTCGTCTGCGCCGCATTGTAGCAGAGGCAGGCGATGCGTGGCTACACCGGCCACGTTGCGCCTCCTTCCGACGGAAGAGGACGGGGGAACAGCGCGGCTGGCTACGAACTCGACGGCAGGAGCCGCATCCGGGCCACGAGCACCGGCGGGATTTCCGGGTAATTTTCCCAGCTACCGGGCCGCTCCGGTCGCGGCGGCAGCTCGAAGACCGGCTCGAGCAGGCCATCGAGGGCAAAGCCCGCCCGGAAGCATGTCTCGAACAGGAGACTGAGCGGTCGCTCGAAGTAGTATTGCAGCGCCGGTTGGCCGAACATTGCTACCCCCTTCGCCGCGGCTGGTCGGATATACGACGAGACCTTGATCGCATACTCCGCGACAAGCTCGCCGTCCCGCTCCTCAATCTCCACCGCCTTCCTCATGCGGGGGGCGGCGGCATTGAAGCAGGGATGGGGCACCGAGAACACGAACCGCCCACCGACCTTTAGCAGCCGGCTCAACCCTGCCAGCAGTGGCTCGATAGCGGCCATGTCCATTAGCGCCATCGTACACACCGCAGCGTCGAAGCGTTGCTCTCCCAGGGCGAGCAGCTGCTCGCGGCTTGTCGCGTCGAGCACGCGATACTCGATGCGGTCGGCCTGCTCGGTAGTCCGTGCCCGCGCATGCTCGATCATCTGCGGAGCCACGTCCGAGGCAAGAACCCGTGCGCCGAGACGGGCCATGTGACGCGCGAACTGGCCATTGCCGCAGGCAACATCCAGCACCAACTCGTCCCGTTGCAATGCCAGCAGGCGCTCCTGCGCCGGCGCGATCAGTTGCCGGTGCCAGTCGTTGCCCTCGCCCATCCGCTCATCCCAGAACGCGGCATTGCGGTCCCAAATGTCGCGGACTTCTTGGCTGAGTTCAGCGAACTCGCCCATGACCACTCCCTAATAGCGGCCAGCAAGTTGCTCGGCCCACTCGCTGCTATTGTGATGTTGGTACATCACTACCATTCTTCTCTAGCTAGTTCTATCAATCGTTTTCCTCTATCCTCCACTTCCTCAACTGATTTAGGAATACCCCTGCGCCTGTTTCATAGCCGCCTTGCCATGATCTTCTCGAACCACCAGCGCACCTGAACCTAAGCAAAGTCTCGGAGAGGGTCTACTGGGCTATTGCTCATGCTCGCTGGCGTCCGGTGATGAAGCGAATGCGTGAGCGTGAGACGCAGAGTCTTCTTCGATTAGGCGCTCTAGCCAGGCTATTGGGTTTGGGCTGCGGAGAATGTCATCAAGTACCTGAATCTGGGTTTCTAGTCCCTTGTCAAGCCGACCCCATACCTCTGGAGGCTTGATATAGGCTGGTGGCTGTTTCATCTCCTGGTCCAAAGCCTCGATGCGCTGCCTGATTGTCAAGAGATGGTTGCCTGGCGGTGACTGGATACGAGTGCCCAGTCTAGCAGCAACAGCATTCCAGGCAGTGATGGCATCGTGCATCTGCCGTTCCCAGTGACCTCCGAGCAGGGCTACGTCCTGCTGATGGTAGTCAGTCATGAGCAGTCCCCTTTCGTGACTCTCGGCCGTGGGTCAGTTTGTCTAGTCAAGACACGGTACGTCGTGTTTCCGAATTTATCCCTGGAAGTTGTCACCTTCTTTGCGAGATGTGCTGTAGTCGTCGAGCAACCTTCGCATGAAGGCAAGCTCGACCTGACATTTGGCGTTATCTCCAATCCCTGTCATTTTGTCTCTCCCCAATCCACGTCGTGGTCATCCCAGTCCGTGTCATGGAAATACTCGTCAGGGGGGTACTCCTCTGCAAGCGACATTCCGATCTCTGCTTCCCGGTCTGCGTCATCGTCGTAGGGAGGGTGGCCGTATACCCCTACGCGCAGCGTGGGGCGGTGCTTCCGCTGCTGGTTGCTCGCGGTAGCAGAGTTCACCACCGCTTGCACTGAGCTCGCGTGATCCACCGGTGGTCGCTGAATACCAGCTTCCTGCCGTGCCCTCGCCAGCCATACTGGCTGCCGCGCACCTGGCGAGGGCGCACCCATATGCGCCAGGCGGTGCTGGCGCCGGCTCCAGTCCTTGGGCGAGGTACTTATTGGCTCGGTGGTGGGTGGCGAAACTCTTCTCCGATACCCCTGTAGTTGCTCGAGTTCATCCTCAATGTCATTCGAGGGCGATCCGAGCACCCGGAGTAGGAACAGCAGGAGCAAAAATCCAATGAAGGCGATGAGTAGCCACGGTATCTGATCCACAAGGAAGCTCCCTCACGGTCGGGATTGTGGCTCAGTACCAATGAACCGCACTATCCCAGTGCTGACCGTGAGGGGGCACAGATACACCACTCCCACCACCTCGCGGCAGCAGCACTGGGACACCGGCGTGCAACTCATTGGTACTGAGTAGCCGCTGTCCTACTCTAGCACAGAGCGGCGATGGGATGATCGTTTCCGGGGACGGGACGTGAGGCGCGGCCCCTACTTACGGCGCGGGAGGGCCGCGGCGCGGATATGGTTGGCGCGGCGATAGTAGCGAGTCCGCAGCTCCAACTCGAACTCCCCGATGACATCCTCGCAGGTCACGTCGGGCAGGTGCGAGTACATACAGAAGATCGCCTCCGGCCGCGTCACGTCCAACTCGATCCCCGCGCCGTACTTCCGCTTGATCGCCTCGAACTGCGCGCAGTTCTCCGAGAGGTGCATGACGGCATAGTCCAGGTTCAGCCGCTTGGATAGGATCGGGTTATACGTCGCATCCGACTCGGTCAGCACGCGCCCCAGCGGGTCCACGATCCGCGCCCGGTCGCCGGGCGTAGCCGAGGCGATGAAGACTCCGAAGTCGTGCGCCCAGATTTGCAGCTGTAGTCCGCCGGGGTACATGGAGGAGAAAAACACTAGCTCCGCGCCACCTGCCGCGTTCCCTTCCGCCACGTCCCGGAAGTTGAGATCGAAGCAGATCGCAAAGCCCACCCGGCCCTGGTCGGTGTGCGCGACCACCGGCTCGGTCCCCGGCGTGACCCCCATCTCGATTTCGCCAATCGTCGGGTGAATCTTGTGATAGGCGGCAGCGATCTCGCCGCGCCGGTCGAGCAGCACCTGGGAGTTGAAGATACGGCCGTCTTCCTGCGTGTAGATTGGAACAACAACATAGCAAGCGTGCCGCTGGGCCACTTCCGCGAAGGTCCGGACGGTGGGACCGTCGAGCGGCTCGGCGATGAGCGATAGGTGCTCCTTGCCCAACCCGTACCAGGTAATGACCTCGGTCATGCAGACGAAATCGGGCCGGTCGAGACAAGCGCGCTCGACCAACTCTAGCTGGCCGGCACGATTGGCCGCGATCTTCTCCTCCGGCGTCGCGCCGGCGGTTCCACCACGCCAAGAAACCGTTGCCACCTGCGTATACCGTGCCATCAGCTTCCTCCCCCTGCCGGGCGCCCCGGCTAACTGCACGCTCGGCCCATCTCAACTAGTGTACTACCGCCAACGGGCAATGAGAGCCCGATTGCGCTCCCGTAGTGCGCCGCGTATCCTCAACTCCACGAGAAAGGGACGGTCATACCATGGCAGATACACCACGACGCCCCAATATCCTGTTGGTTACGACCGATCAGCAACGCTACGACACGTTGGGCGTCACCGGCAACCCGCACGTGCGAACCCCGCACCTGGATCAACTGGCAGCGCGGGGCACCCTCTTTCGGCACGGCTACATCCAGAACCCGGTGTGCATGCCCAGCCGCGCCTGCATGCAGACCGGCCGCTACGCGCATCAGCACGGCATGGAGCATATGGAGTCGGTCATCGGCAGCACGCCGGGCCTCCCGCCCTGGGAGACGACGTTCATGGAGCGGTTGCAGGCCTCCGGTTACGCGACGGCGGCCTTCGGCAAAATCCACATGCTGCCGCCCAAGGGCTTCGACGAGACGGCCCTGACGATGGGGAAAGGGTCACGCTGGACGGTCGCCGAAGGATCGCCGTTCGGTCCCTCGCAGCTTGGCCCCGTCTATGCGGAATGGCTCGAACGAAAACGTCCCGGTGCTTACGAGTCCATCTACGAGCAACGCCGCCGGCCCGAGTATCGCCAGCAATCCACGGCCATCGTGAACACGCTTGCTGCCGACGAATACGTGGACTACTGGATTGGCGAGAACACCTGGCGCTACCTGGAGCGGCCGGATACCGGCGCGCCGGAGCGCCCTTTCTTCCTCTGGTGTGGCTTCTGCGGCCCGCATGGACCGTTCGATCCACCGGAGCCATACGCCAGCATGTACGAGCAGGATGCCATTTCGATTCCGCCCCTGCTGTACGCCCGCCAGCTCAACGCCCCCGGCGCTGACCGGCCCAGCCGCTTCGACCGCGAGGGCGGCGAGGACCTAATCCGCAAGATCATCGCCTACTACTGGGGGATGGTGTCCTTTATTGACACCATGATGGGACGTATTATGGACACCCTCACGCGCCGGGGGCTGCTGGACAACACCCTCATCATCTTCACCACCGACCACGGCGAGATGCTGGGTGACTTCGGCATGTTGGGGAAGGGTAACTTCACCGAGCAAGTCATCCGCGCTCCCTACATCGTCGTGCCGCCGGGCAGTTCGGCCGGAGCCGGGCCCCGCCCGGTGGACAGCCTTGTGGAGCACGTTGACCTCGCCCCGACGATCCTCGACTACGCCGGTATTCCGCAGCCGGGCGAGCTTCCGGGTATCAGCCTGCGCTCCATTTTGGAATCTCCTACGGCCACCACCCGACCGCCGACCAAAGACGCCGTCCTATGCGAGTACGTGAGCAACGACCGCACTCATCGGAGCAAGTGCCTGCGTACCGCGCGCTACAAGTACGTCTACTCCGGCCGCGACAACCCCGTAGAGTTCTACGATCTGGAGCGGGACCCGCAGGAGCTGGTTAACGTGGCCGGCGACCCGGCCTATCGGGACGAGGTCCAGCGGCACGCCGAGCTACTGCTGAACCGGCTGCTGACCACCGAGCAAACCGTCTGGAACCACGGCGGCGCGCTCCCTCAGCCCCGCGATGGCTTCGACCGGCCCGTCGCCAGTAGTGGCTAGTATCCAAAGTGTGAGGCGCCTCAGCCCCAGCGGCCGCGCTGGCGGGCTGATCCGACAGGGTGGGTTGTGTCGGCCAGTGAGCCGTAGACGGAGGGCCGGCGCATGGATGACAGCACGGCTTGGATTGAGGCGCCCAGCGGGTGTGAGCGCGGCCGATCCAGTTCCACGTCGGCCCAGATGAGGTCGCGGTCGCCATCGTTGTAGGCGATGATCTCGCCCCACGGCGCGGTGATGGCGCTCCCGAAGTTGGCGTTGCGGCAGGCGACGACGTAGAGGTGGTTATCAAAGGCATGGGCGCGTTGCACCAGCTTCCAGCGCTCCGTGTCGAACTCGCTGGCGCCGTGTACCCACCGAGTGGCGCGAAAATCGCCCATGATCGGCATGAGCATGATCTCTGCGCCGCGCTGCGCGAGGATGCGACAGGTCTCGGCAGCCGACGAATCCATGCAGATGCCCATCCCCACCGTTACGCCGTCGAACGTATAGACCGGAAACTCGTGTCCCGCCGCTACACCCTGTCGGGCCTCCACGAGGGCCAGATGTACCTTGCGGTAGGTGCCGATTAGCTCCCCCTCGCGGCCGAGCAACAGGGCCGTGTTGTAGACCAACTCATTGTGAGCACCGGCCCGTTCGAGCACCGAGAAGCAGATACCCATGCGGTACGCACGGGCCACTTCCCGAAACGGCTCCAGCCATGGCCCCGGCAGCGGGACGGCCTGCGCGTGGATGGCCGCGGGGCTACGGTCCGGGCTGCCGTAGCTCAGGATCGTCTCCGGCAGGCAGACGAGATCAACGCCCGCTGCGCCGGCCCGGCGACACTGCTCGACATAGTGGGCAATGCTTGCCGCCGCGCTCACCCACTTGCCCGGCCACCCCGAGGCAACGCCCAAGCGCAGCGTCCGCGGTGGTCGCGGCGCCGTCCGTTGCAAGCGCCAGCCATGCCAGCGCACCCGACCCTGCGGCGACCAGCGCAGGCCGCAGCGGACACCGAGCCGCGTCGCGCCGGCCGGATACCGGAGCGCCTTGGCGTAGCGTAGGGACAAGCGACCGTCGTCATCCATAGTGGCGCGGTCCAGCAACACCGGGTCCCAGTTCACTTCCGCGCCGCTATCGTCGTACCAGAACGCCTCGACCACCAACTCGTCGGTTCCACGCTCCAGCCCGGTTGCCTCCGCCGCCAGCTCCAGCAGCAACGTATCACTCGCTGGCCCGCGCCGCACAGACGGTGCCAGGTGTGGTGCGGCGCGGGCCGGCGGCTGGGAAACAACCGGAAAGAGTAGCTCCCAGCCGCCATAGCAGCCTTCACTGCCGTTGGACTCCATCCACAGCACCGTCCGGTCAGCCTCCGACCAGATACGCGGCGCGATATTCTCGCGGCAGATCCACGGTTGAACCTGACCGAGCGGCAGAGCGTCCTCAGCCGGCGCATCGCTTTCCTCGACTGTCGGAGTGGCTGCCGGGGCCTCCGGCGGGCTGGAGACGGTTATCATCGGCGGTTCTCCTTCCGGCCTCCCTATGGTCCCCCCGCGTGCGGGGGGACGACGTTTCTTCCCTACCGCAACGAGGGATCGCAACGATGGAGGACCAGGGTGGGAGCTAGGCCGCGGGCAGTCCTAGCGTATCCAGCAGCGCAAGTACGCGCTGGTTGAGCCGGTCGGCGTACTCTAGCACCTGTGGTCGTGGCGTATAGGTAGGTTGCCGGACGGTGGCATGATCGAGCACACCACGCGCCACCAGTAGGCGCTTTTCTAGCTGGTGGGAGAGTTCCAGGTTCTGGAGACTGAGGACCACCAGCGGCAGGACGACCTCGTAGATGTCCTGTGCCTGGTCCAGTTGGCCGGCCTGCGCGAGACGCCAGACTCGCGCCTGGAGGTCCGCCTTGGCCAGTCCGGGCATGAGACCGCAGATTCCCTCCGCCAGTAGCTCCATGAGATACATGCCGCCCCAGCCGATCAGCACGCCAACCTGGTCCTGGGTCGCCTCCCGCATGGCGGCGATCTTGTGTCCCAGCAGAGGCTCTTCGAGCTTGACGTAGTGGAAGTTCCGATGCGCCGCGTGCAGCCGCGCGCATAGGGCGGGACTCATGCTCGGCCCGCCCGGATTGAAGTCCTGGATCAGTACCGGCAACTTCACGGCGCCCATGATCGTGCTGCAATAGTCGAAGAGGTCGTCGTCGGTGAGCGCAAACTGGCGCGGGATGGCAAAGGAGATCAAGTCCGCACCGCAGTCGGCGTTGCGCCGGGCTACGGCCGCAGCGACGCGGGCCGCGGGGTGGTTGGATTGGGCAACGACCGGCACGCGCCCCGCTGCGGCCGTGATGGCAGTCTCGACGACTCGGAAGCGCTCATCCTCATCCAGCTTATAGAACTCGCTTGCATACGCCGGTAGACAGATCGCCCCGAAATCTCGGCCGGCAGCGAACTCGACGAGGCGACTGAGCGCGGCATAGTCCACCGCTTCGGTGTCCGGGTCGAATGGCGTGGGGATAATCGGCACAATCCCCTCGATCCTCTGCGGCTGGGACCCTTGTAGAGCAGGACCGGATGCGGACACAATGAACTCCTTCGGCTCACGCCCGGAACCCGAGGGCAACAGCAATGCTTCGCTGGCGGTTGTCGAGTGTCACGAATGCAATCTCGCCCGGCTCCGGGGCGGCATAGAGGGCTGTAGCAATGTGCCATAGGTCAGCCCCGCGCAGATAACCGGCCGCCAAGGCCACAGCCAACTCGGGGCCGAGGGAGCGGTCCGGAAAGACCCACTCGATGCCTGAGATGAATCCGGCCTCGAATTGACGTCCTTCTCTAGCAAGCGCTGCCCGCACCTCGGCTTCGAGCAGGTTCGAGGAGAAGAGCTGAGAAAAGTCGCCCAGCCGCCGGGCGTGATCAGTGCTGCCCACTTCATTAAGGGCAATGGCGGCTATCACGGACGTGCCAATGTAGGCACGACTCACGCTCACTAGCCCCGCTCGGCGAGAAACCGTTCGAGTGCGCCCGGATTAGGCTCCACGCCCTCAGGCGGCTGCCATTTCTCTCCCGATCCGCTCAGTATCCCGCGCTGTCGCAGGTAATTGAACCACTCCTCGGTGGTCAGATTTTCCCGCAGGTCCTGCTCGACCGGACGGATTTCGGCCACGGCTTTTCCGTCGCAGGTGATGGTGACCATATTCCCCGCACGCACATGCCGGAGGATTGTCGGGAACCGTGCCCTGGCTTCTTCCGTAGAGTAGATGATGCTCATGCCCTGATTATAGTCGGGTGGACCACCTGTAGAGAGAGTATCAGACTGTCCCTTGGAACACTTGCCCGGGGCGGGTTGTGTCGCAGCCATGATGTGCTGTGCTCCTAGTAGCTGTGGCCGGCGTACACGCGCTCGCCACGGACCAGCAGGCGCTGTGCATCATCGCCGGCGGCCAACTCGTCGGCGCTGTGATAGCCCAGCGTAATGCTCGTGCGGGTCCCAGTCGTGCGGTTGAGGCCAACAGTGTGGAACACCAGGCTGTGCGTGGCGAGCACCCCGCCAGCGGGCATCTCTACGCGCACAACCTGATCGCGCAGGCCCATCTGCTGCGCGGCCGTCTCGACATTCGGTACCCAGGGCAGCAGGTGTGTGCCGGGTACGATCTGCGTGGCGCCGTTCTCGCAGCGCGACTCTTCGAGGAAGACGATCACCGAGACGATGGGGCGGCTCCACTGCGACACATCGCGGTGCAGCGGCAGGTCTCGGCGCTCCGCCAGCCGGATCGTGGCGTGATTGTGGCGGTTACGTAGCACCTCGATGTTGGGGCCGAGCAGTCGCTCCAGCGGGTCGAGGATGAACGGATGGGCAGCCAGGTCGCGAAAGATCGGCGCACGGTCGAGGATGTTCGAGATACGGACGATCTTGCCGTCATGGTTGCGGACGACCGGCTCGACCGCCTGGTCAATGTCGTGCTGCACGGCAGCCTTCAGGTCGGCCACTAGCTGCGGCGGCAAGACACCCGGCAGCTTGACGTAGCCGTTGGTCCTGAAGAGCCAGGTCTGCTCCGGTGTCAGTGTCATCGGGACTCTTTCCGCGTTGACATTATCCGGTCATTCCCGCTTTCGCGGGAATCTACCATCGCCGGTGGATTGCAGCCCTCGCCCCAACGACAGTACGCCCCCCGCCTTCACGGGGGGCGGCATCCTCCCTCCCCTGGAGCCAGTTCCGGAGGAGGGTTAGGGAGGGGGACACACCAGACTACAACCCCCCGCCCCACGCCCCCGCTCCACCAGGTGGAGCGGGGGCGTGGGGGTGAGGCGCACCGCTGAACTACAGCCCGCGCTCTTCGGCCTGGCGCCGGAACTTGGCCAGCACTTCGTTCGTCAGCCGCACGCCCTCGTCAAGCGCATCCTTGACGGACGCCTCGCCCTTGATGACCGGGGTGCTGACGTTCTGATGCCGCAGCGCCTCGCGCCCACCGGGCGCGGCGATCACGAACCGACGCTTGGTCATCTCCTGGGCTTGCAGCATCTTGGCCGCATCGCCCTGGATGTAGGCATCGGAGTTCGTGCTACTGATCCGCACCGGCACGCGGTCGAAGCGGTTAGCGAACTTGATGTTGTTGTCCTCGCGCGTCACCCACTCGATGAACGTCCAGGCTTCGTCCGGATGCTCACTGAGCTTGGCAATCGGGAGCGAGTGGCAACCGCCGTAGTTTGCCACCACGCCGCCGGCATCGGGCAACGGGTAGGAGCTGACATGGAACTCCAAGTTCGGGTCGGCGGGACGGATCGTCTCACCGCGCTCCGACAGCGTGGCGTGCAGGTAGGTCTGGTCGCCCTGGACCAGGATCGCATGGCCTCGGCGCCCCGCCCGAAACTCATCCAGCGCCGCAAAGCCGCCCTGGCCGTCCACGATTTTCTTCAGCCAGGTCAGCGCCGTGATGGCCTCATCGTTGTTGAAGACGGCCTCGGTCTGCTCCTGGTTGAGCAGCTCGCCACCCAACTGCCAGTATGGCACCATCCACAGGTACGGGCCGCCGCTGCCCCAGAAGGGGTACCAGCCGGCGTGCTCGACCTTGCCGTCGTCCGCCTTCCTGAACGCCTTGAAGGCGTTCTCTTCAAGCTCGGACCAGCTCTGCGGGGGACTATCCGGATCAATGCCGGCCTTACGGGCGTTGTCATCATGCGTGTACATGATGCGCGTATCCGGCGCGTAGAGCATGGCCGTCATTTGGCCCTTGAACTCCACGTCAAGACGCAATGATTCCCACACGTCGGACTTGTCGAGCACTTTGCTGGTCTTGATGTAGTCCTCCAGCAGGATGGTCAGGCCGAGCACGTAGTCCTCCTGTGCCCAGTAGCTGCCGCTGGAGTAGACGTCGGGCGGCGCGCCGCCGGCCGCCTCGGTGCGGAACTTGGTCAGGTTGTAGCTCGGAATGAGGTCAAAGCTCAACCAGGGATTGGCTTCCAAGAGCGGCGCAGTGATCTCCTGGCCAACGTCCTCGCCCCAGTGGAAGCGGGCGTTCATCCCAATGCGGAGCTGCACCGGCGCCATGCCGGTTGCGCCCGCAGCGCCTTGGGCACCCTGCGCGCCCGTTGCACCCTTCGGCCCGGCGGGACCGGCTGGGCCGGCTGGGCCGGCCTGCGGCTGCCCGACGTAGCGCACCGTTGGCTCACCGCACGCGGCAGCCAAGAGACCGCCCAAAGCCGCCGCGGCTCCACCGAGATACTTTCTGCGGATTACACCTGCCATCTGGCTCTTCCTCCTTCACGGAAGTTGCTTACGAGGGTGCTGTCCGTACCCTCAACTGCTTGCCTCGCACACAACCACTGTCGCTCTACGCTCGCTCCGCCGCCTCCTTCTGAGTAGTTTTCCTGATCTCACCTACCCCAACCCCCTCCCTCCAGGGAAGGGGCCGGTGGATAGGTGTACTCATCCCCAAAGCGGAATGTCGCTGCAAAAAGTAGCCTACCGCAGGTCATTCTGTCAACCGCGCGAGGCGGCGATACCGGGTTTTCCGCAGGTTCTGTCCGGCCAGTGAACGCTCCATTAAGCAGAGTGACCGGCTGCTCTCGGATCAGCCGGTCACCGTAGGTCGGCGTTCAGGACGCCGCGATTACTCAGATCAGGCCGCCGTCGCCGTCGTGTCGGCCGGGTAGGCCTCGGTCCCGTGCTCCGCCACGTCAAGGCCCGCCAACTCCTCCTCCTCGGGAGCACGCAGCCCCATCGTGGCCTTGAGAATGCCGAACAGGATAAAGCCGGTCCCCAAGCCCCAGACGAGCACTACACCGACGTCCACGAGCTGCGCGAGCAGCTGCCCAACGTCGCCGACGATCAAGCCCTTGACGTCACCGTAGCTGCCATCGGCGAAGATACCGACCGCCAGCAGCCCCCATAGCCCATTGGAGCCATGCACCGAGACGGCGCCGAC
>JAJDZR010000161.1 GCA_022824545.1 Chloroflexota bacterium | reverse complement strand
CGCGGCGGAATGTGTCGGCGGTCATATCGCGGAAGGAGAGGACGCCATGCCCCGCGATCTCCCCATTGGGAACGGTACGCTGCTGGTGAACTTTGACGACCAATACCACCTACGCGACCTGTATTATCCGTATGTTGGCTCCGAAAACCACACCCTGGGTTATCCCTGTCGCTTCGGCGTTTGGGTCGCGGCTGAGGACGATGACGGCCAGTTCAGCTGGGTCCATGATGAGCCGTGGGTGCGGACCCTCCGCTACCTACCGGAGACGCTCGTCACCGACGTTTCGCTCCTCAACCCCGACCTCGGGCTGCGCTTGATCTGCAATGATGCCGTGGACTTTCACCAGGATCTGTACCTACGGCGCATCACCGTCCACAACGAGCACGATCAAGCGCGGCAAGTGCGCCTCTTCTTCCACCACGATCTGAGGATCTCCGAGCACGACGTGGGCGATACCGCCTACTACGAGCCGACGCGGCGCGCGTTGCTCCACTACAAGGAGCGGCGCTGGTTTCTGATGTGCGCCGGTCGGGGCAGCCTGGATACCACCGATGCTCCGACAACCGAGCTCGTGGACTTCGGCATCAACCAGTTCGCCACGGGCACCAAGGGCGTTGGCGGCGCCGAAGGCACCTGGCGCGATGCCGAAAATGCCCAGCTCGGCGGCAACCCGATCGCCCAAGGCTCCGTGGATTCCACGATGGGGTTGCATCTGGAGCTGCCGGCCCATGGCAAAGGCGTCGTCTACTACTGGATCGTAGTGGGCCGGAAGTTTGAGGAGGTCACGGCCGTCCACCGCGCGGTGCGCTCACGTGGGCCGGAGACGTACCTCACGCGCACTGCCGACTACTGGCGCCTCTGGGTCAACAAGGAGCAGTTCGACTATAACGATCTCCCCGAGCATCTCGTAGACCTCTTCAAACGCAGCCTGCTGGTGCTTCGCACCCAGGTCAACGACAAGGGAGCTATTCTCGCTGCGACGGACTACGACATCGCGCAGTTCGGGCGGGATACCTACGCCTATATGTGGCCACGCGACGGTGCGCTCGTCGCCTACGGCCTCGACCTCGCCGGTTATTCGGGCCTGACCCAGCGCTTCTTCGACTTCTGCCATCGCGTGGTCACGAAAGAGGGCTTCCTACTGCACAAGTACAACCCCGACGAGTCCCTGGCCAGCTCCTGGCATCCCTGGTACGAGCACGGCGAGCGCCAGCTACCCATCCAGGAAGATGAAACCGGTCTCGTGGTGTGGGCCCTCTGGCAGCACTACGTCAAGTTTCGTGATGTCGAGTTCATCAAGCCGCTGTATCGGGGGCTGATCGTCCGCGCTGCCGACTTCATGGTCGAGTATCGTGACCCGGAGACCGGGCTGCCCCTGGCCAGCTACGATCTCTGGGAGGAGCGTCGCGGCGTCTTGTCCTTCACGGTCGCCGCGGTCCACGGCGGCCTCACTGCTGCTGCGTCGTTTGCCAAAACCTTTGGTCAGCATGACCTCGCGCGGCGCTACAGCCAGGCGGCTGCCGACATGCGCCGCGGTGCGGACATCTACCTCTGGCGCGAGGACGAGGGCCGTTTTGCGCGGATGATTAACCGCCGCGCGGACGGCTCCTGGGACGTGGACCGGACTGTGGATGCTAGTCTGGCCGGCCTCTTCCAGTTTGGGATGTACGCGGCGGATGACCCGAAGATCGTCGCGACCATGGAGGCCGTGCGCGAGCGGTTGTGGGTCAAGACCGATGTCGGCGGCGTCGCCCGCTACGAGAACGACTATTACCACCAGGTCAGCACGGACATCGCGGAAGTGCCCGGCAATCCGTGGTTCATTTGTACGCTATGGCTGGCCGACTGGTATATCGCCAAGGCCCAAAATCGCGCCGATCTGGAGCCGGCCCTGGATATTCTGCGCTGGGTAGCGCGGAGTGCGCTTACGAGTGGGGTGCTGGCCGAGCAAATCCACCCCCATAGCGGCGTGCCTCTTTCCGTCTCGCCGCTGACCTGGAGCCATGCGACCTATGCCACTACCGTCCTGCACTATCTGGATCGGCTCTCCGAAGCGGAGCTATGCCCGACCTGTGCCCGGCCGCTGTATAGCCGTGAGCAGGCCACGGCGCACGCGGAGCACGAGCACCCCGCTGAGGTCGCTGCCTCGTAGCAGGGTGTGATTGGCCTTCATCCCCGGCCTCACCGCGCCCGCTGGCGGCGGATTAGGCCCCGACAGTCGCGGCCATGACCGCGTTGGAGAACAATGTCCGCCGCGGGCGCTCAGTGGTCCAGCCGCTCGTCTGCATCCGGTTGGTGAGCAGGATGCACATGACCCCGGTCACCGGGTCGCCCCACGCAAGCGTCCCCGTGACTCCGATGTGACTGAAGGTGTGCGGTGAGGTCAGATCGCCCGAAACGTGCCCCGTCTTCCGCCCCTTCACTTCCCAGCCCAGTCCCCATTCGACGCGCGGCCACGGCGCCTCCGCACCAGCATCGCGTAGCCCCGGCGCGGCGTCCCCAGCGGCTGGTGGCACGGATACCTGTATGCGGGTCATTTCCGCGCGGCTGGCCGCCGTGAGCACGCGATTGCCGTCGGCGAGCGGCTGGCCGTTCGACATGAAGATGCTCGTGAAGCGGGCCAAGTCCGCGGCCGTCGCAAACAGGCCGCCCCAGGGGATGCCGAGCTGCCGATAGTAGGCCGAATTTGCCGCCTCGTAGTCCTTGCCCTCCTGGCCGGTGTCGGCAACGTGTGCCACGCGCCCCCAGACCGCCTCCGGCACCGGTATCCAGGTGTCGTTCATGTCCAGCGGCGCCAGAATGCGCCGGTGTACGTGCTCGTGATACTGCAAGATTGCCGACGGCTGGCCCCGTTGTCCCAGCGTGCCCGCATTCCCCCGGCCCACCAGCTCGGCGAGCAGCAGAATCCCGCAATTGCTGTAGAGATGGGCCGTGCCGGGGGCGAAGAAGAGCGGCGCTGCCTGGAACGAATACACGAACTCTGCCAGCGGCGCGTGCCGCCGCCGTAGGCGCATGTTCGCTACCGAGAAGCCCGGCAGACCGGAGGTGTGAGTGAGCAGTTGGCGCACCGTCACCGTCGTGCGGTCAGCGGCATCGCGACCGCTCGGCGGCCCGTCGAGGAATTCCGGCAGCAGCGCGCCAACCGACTCGTCCAGGGCAAACCAGCCGCGCTCCACGCCCTGCATGACCGCCGCCGCGGTCACCGGCTTGGTAATCGAGGCCAGCGCGAAGACCGTTCCGGCAGCTACCGGCCGGTTGGTATGCGGATCGGCCGTGCCGACGTAGCACGTGCCGGCCACCTTCCCGTGCCGAGCGACCAGCGCCGCGGCCCCGGGCACCACCGCGTCACCGACCCAGCTTTCCAGCAAGCCAAACGCGCGGCGCAGCGCGTCCGCGTCCATGCCCGCCGCTTCAGCCCCCGCCACGTCAACACTCACGCTGCTCCTCCATCGGCTTGTCCGAACCGTCCGGGCCGCTGGCCCTCGCTTCCGGCACACCAGGTACCTCAACCTCAACGCCGCGACGGTACCATTGTCATCACATCTTGCTGCCTATATCACGACTCTGGCGGTGATTCTCGTTGAGCACGACCGAAAACGCAAGTCTCGGATGGCAACACGGCACCCGCCAATCCGTTGAAACGATACGAGGAGGACTGCTATGCGCTTTGCCCGCGTTGCCGAGCACTTCAACCGGCTGGAGGCTACCCGCAAGCGCAATGAGATGGTCGCGATCCTGGCCGCCCTGTTCCAGACGTCGAACAACGCTACCGAAATCGCTCAAATCGCCTATCTGAGTCAGGGGCGGGTCGCTCCCACCTTCGAGCAAATCGAGTTCGGGATGGGCGAGGCCCTCGTGGCCGAGTCCCTAGCCCAAGCGCTGGACCGGCCACCAGCCGAGATCGCGGCGCAGTTTGCCCGTCTCGGCGACTACGGGCTGGTCGCCGCGGAGCTGCACGCAGACGACGCTACTGCATCCGAAGGCCAGGAAGTCACGGCGGTCTTCGAGACGCTGACTCGGATCGCGCACACCGCCGGCGCCGGCTCGGTCGCGCAGAAGACGGAGCTATTGGCCGACTTGCTGCGGCAGGCGAGCGCGAGCGAGGCCAAGCACCTCGCCCGTATTCCTCTGGGCCGGCTGCGCCTCGGTATCGGCGACCCGACGGTGATGGATGCCCTCTCGTTCGCCCGGACCGAATCCAAGGCGGCGCGCAAGCCCATCGAGCGAGCCTATAACATCTGCTCCGACTTCGGTCTCGTCGCGCGCACGTACTGGGACGATGACGAAGACGGCCTGGCCGCGATCAAGGTGGCGGCCGGCCGGCCGGTGCGTCCGGCGGCGGCCGAGCGGCTCCCGGGGCCGGAGGAGATCATCGCCAAGGTGGAGCGGTGCGCCGTCGAGCCGAAGATAGACGGCCTGCGTGCCCAGCTCCACCTCCTGGACGGTGACGAGGTGCGTATCTTCTCCCGCAACCTCGAAAACACCACGGCGATGTTCCCGGAGTTGGCCGAGGGGTTGGTCGCCCAGGCGGGCGGCCGTACCGTGATCCTGGACGGGGAGGCGGTCGCCTACGATCCGGCAACGGGCCAGTACCATCCGTTTCAAGTCACCGGCACACGGAAACGCAAGTACGGCATCGAAAAGCTGCGTAAGACGCTGCCACTCAAGCTCTTTGCCTTCGACATCCTGTATCTCGATGGCGAGGACCTCACCAACCTTCCATACACCGAGCGGCGCAAGCGGCTGGAGAAACTACTCGGTGAAGGACACGAGCCACCGGATCGAGAGGCCAAGACCGACTGGCTGCCAACCGAGTGGATCGCCGACCCCGAGGGCCAAGCACTGCTCCCCAGCGACTGGCGCATCGTGGACGCGGCGGCGGATCTCGATGCCTACTTCTACGCTACCGTGGGCCTAGGACAGGAGGGCATCGTCGCCAAGCGCCTCGATTCGCCCTACCAAGCCGGCGCCCGCAACTACAACTGGATCAAGCTCAAGCGCAGCTACCGTGGCGAGCTACAGGACACCATAGACGGGGTGATCGTCGGCTATTGGCAGGGCAAGGGCCACCGCGCCCAGTTCGGGATTGGCACGGTCCTGACGGCACTCTACGACCCGGACCAGGAGCGCTTTGTCACCGTCACCCGCTTGGGCACCGGGTTCTCGGAAGAGGAATGGGTGGCGCTGCGGCAACGCCTCGACCCGCAGCGCACCCCGGAGCAGCCCGCCCGCGTGGACTCGCAGCTCACGCCGGATGTGTGGGTGGAGCCGCACGTAGTCATCGAGATTCAGGCCGACGAGATCACCCGCAGCCCTTTCCACACGGCCGGCCGCGGCCCGGACGAGTTGGGCTACGCGCTGCGGTTCCCCCGCGTGATCGGCTTCGTGCGCGAGGACAAGCGCCCGGAGGATGCCACCACCGTCGCAGAAATCGTGAGCCTCTACGAACGCCAGGGCCAACCGGCCGCACCCAAGAAGTAGTCTTTTCGCCACAGAGCGCACAGAGTAGAAGAGGCGCGGCGCTTGATTCTCGCGCAAGCGAGAATGATGGAACTAGGGGTGAAGTGCGGCCCTAGGGCCGCGTGTGGCCGTTGCCGTAGATGATCCACTTGTAGGTGGTCATCTCCCCCAGCGCCATCGGACCGCGGGCGTGGAGCTTCTGCGTGCTGATGCCCACCTCGGCGCCCAGACCGAATTGGGCGCCGTCGGTGAACTGCGTGGAGGCGTTCAAGTAGACGGCCGCCGCGTCTACCTCATTGATAAACCGCTGCCCCGTGGTGTAGTTCTCCGTAATAATCGCCTCGCTGTGCCCGGAGCCGTACTGCGCGATGTGGTCCAGCGCCGTCTCGAAGTCGGGCACGAGCTTGACGGCCATGATGTAGTCGAGGAACTCGGTCCCGTAGTCGCTCTCACTCGCCGCCTTGACGTGCGGCCGGCCAGCCAGCAGCGCCGCTGCGCCCGGATCGCAGCGCAACTCCACGTTGGCGCCTTGGAGCTCGTCGGCCAGCGTGGGCAGCAGCCGCGGCGCAATCGCCTCGTGGACCAGCAGGGTGTCGAGCGCATTGCAGATCGAAGGCCGGCGCACTTTGGCGTTGAACGTGACCTTGCGTGCTTTCGCCACGTCGGCGTCGGCGTCTACATAGGTGTGGCAGACGCCGGCGCCCGTCTCGATCACTGGCACCGTCGCGTGCTCGACACAGAAGTTGATCAGGTCCGCCCCGCCGCGCGGAATCACCACGTCAATCAGCCCACGCGCCCGCAGCAGCGCCGTGACGCTCTGCCGGTCGGTCGTTTCGATCAGTTGGACGACGCCCTCCGGCAGCCCCACCTCGGTCATCACCCGGCCGATCACTCGCGCCAGCGCCAGGTTGGAGTGGATCGCGTTGCTGCCACCCCGCAGCACGACGGCATTGCCCGACTTCACGGCCAGGCTGGCGATGTCTATGGTCACGTTCGGCCGCGCCTCATAGACGACGCCGATCACGCCGAGCGGCACCCGCTGCCGGCCCACTTGGATGCCACTCTCGACCGTCCGCATCTCGATGATTTCGCCCACCGGATCGGGCAGCGCCGCCACGTCGCGGACGTCGGCGGCGATAGCCTCCAGACGGGCCGGGTTGAGCAGCAGCCGATCCTGGGTGTACGCGGGCAGCCCGGCGGCGACCGCGGCTGCCAGGTCCTCCTTATTAGCGGCCAGTAGCTCGTCCTGCTGCTCGCTTAAGGCTTCCGCCACGGCCCGCAGCGCCTGGTTCTTCACCGCCGTCGGTGTCCGCGCCAGCACGCGCGCCGCCCGCCGGGCGGCTTGAGCCTTGGTCCGCACTTCCATCGCCGCATCCATCTGCATGGTCGTCGCCATAGGAGGTGCTCCTCCGTGCTCCGGTTTGGAGATTATAGTGGTTAAGCCCCCCTATGGCCCCCCGTTCCGACGGGGGGACGGGTGTGTTCCCTCCCCTGTCGGGACGGGGGTGGGTCTGGGTGGGGGTCAACACACTACCTAATCAAGTTCGCAACCTTCATCACCGGGGGAGGGCGAGGGAGGGGGCTTGCGCTCTCTCCATGGTC
>JAJDZR010000204.1 GCA_022824545.1 Chloroflexota bacterium | reverse complement strand
GGCAGGCCTCACCCCCCGGCCCCCTCTCCAACATTTGGAGAGGGGGAGTAGGGACTGGAACAGGACCTCCGAATGACAAGGTGGTGGGAGGCGAGCGGACCCCACCCTTCCGGCAGACACCGTTTCGGCAGCCGGCGGCCGTAGCAGGCTATACTGCATAGCATCTGGCGCCAGCCGGGGCGCAGCCTCGCACCGCACACGGCACAGCGAACCGGCGCGGCGCCACGCACTGAGAGACAGGCATGTCATCAAGATTCAGGACCTTGCGCCTCAACCGCCGGGCCATTGTCTATGGTTGCTTCACGGACATCGGTGCGTCCATTGTCGCGGTAGTGCTCGTCGGTGTGCTCGCAAGCGCGGCAAGCTCCGATCCGGCCAGCCTGCGAGAAACTACTCAGTCGGCGGGCTTTGTGGCGCTCCAATTCATCCTGGGCCTGGCGGCGACGGCACTCGGCGGGTACGTGGCGGCTCGCCGGTCGCCGCGCGCCGAACTGACGAACGCCCTGGCCGTCGGCGTCGTGATGACGACCATAGCCATACTCGGCCCGGTGGTCGTCGGCGCTCGACCTGACCTCTTGGGTATCCTCGGGATCGTACTGACGATCCCGGCCGGGCTGACCGGCGGCCTGGTGCGGTTGTCCCAACTGGAGCGATCCACGGCAACCGGCTAGTGTCCGCAGCATGTCGTCGCAGCGCAAGGAGACAGGCATGTCGTCAAGAATCAGCACCTTGCATCTCAAGCCCGGGGCCATCGTCTTGGGATGCTTGACCGACTTCGGCGTGACCCTGGTCGGGGGCATTGTGATCGCGCTCATTGCATTCGTGAATGTCGGGGACCCCACGGATGTTGCCGGCTTGGAAAGCACCCTCCAGTCAACCGGTTTTCAGGCCGCCGGCCTCGTGTTGGGCCTGTTAGCCACAGTCCTCGGCAGTTATCTGGCGGCGCGCAGGTCGCCGGACGCCGAGCTGACGAACGCGCTCGCCGTCGGCGTTGTGATGACGCTCTTGGGCATACTCCTTCAGGTGATCTTCCGCACCCCGTTCAATCTTTGGAGCGTGATCGGATTCGTCACCATGATCCCGGCAGCCTTGGGCGGCGGCTTTCTGCGGGTGTCTCAACTGGAGCAGTCCACCGCCACCGACTAGGGTTCGCAGCCAGCCGCCGCGCCCCGGGAGACGGACATGCTACAGAGGCTCGGAGCCATGCGCCTGAGATACCGAGCCATTATCTACGGTTGCTTGGTGAGCTACGGCGTGTTCTTTGGTGGGACCATTTTCGTCAATATGGTCGCGGCGGCGGCCAGCGGCGACCAAGCCAGCCTCCAAGTCGCTCGCCAGTCGGCAGCTTTTATGACCGCACTCTTCAGCTTGAGTCTGGTGGCGCCGGCCGCCGGTGGATACTTGGCGGCTCGGATGTCACCACGCGCCGAGCTAACGCACGCCCTCGCCGTTGGCCTCGTGATAACGATCTTGGCCGTACTCAATCCAGCGTTCTTCAGCAACCGCCCTGACCTCCTCGGACTCCTCGGCATCGTGCTGACGCTCCCGGCGGCCTTCATCGGTGGCTGTCTGCGGTTGTCCCGGTCGGAACGGTCGACCGTAAGCGGCTAACGGCGCGGCCGCAGCCAGCCGCTGCCGGCCCACTCGCGTACACTCTCCAGAGAGCAACTCAATCGTGAGTCGTTCGGTAGTGTCCATCGGCGGAGCGGAGCAATGCAGACTCGCCCTGGTACCGGGCGCAACCTGGGCACGCGACCACCGCGGCTCCGCCGTAGCTGGCAAGTCGGCGGTGCCCTCCTGCTCGCCACCGTGCTATTCGTGCCGCTGGTCCGGCCCGGCTGGGCAGTTGATGGGCCAGCTGGCCAGGTCGAGCAGCCGGCCCCAGCGAGCGGCCTGAGTGCCTTGCGCGCGGCAATCCAGGAGCGCCTGATTGCCGCCGGTGGACAATGGTCGGTGTCCGTGGGCGTGCCCGGCGTACCCGAGGCAGCGATTGCGCTCAGTGCGGACCGCCGCGTGCGCTCGGCGAGTCTGTTCAAGCTGGTCTTGCTGGTGGAGGCGCTCCGTCAGCAGCGAGCCGGCGAGCTCGATCTCGATGAGCGGCTGGCCATGACGCCCCGGGCGGTGGCCATCCTCCGGCCGCTGCCAGTCACCTTGCGGATCGGTGAGACAATGCTCGCCGCCACCGCGGTGGAGCGGATGATTACGGTCAGCAGCAATACCGGAGCCGTACTCGTCGGTGAGCGTATCGGTTGGATCCGCTCCCAGCACACCGTCGCGCAACTCGGACTACACGCGACCTCGATGGCCAGTCCACCCATGACGACCGCCGCGGACATGCAGCGTCTCCTGCGTCTCATCGCGGGAGAACCGGCCGACCCGCAGCTGCTGCATCCCGACGACGCAGCCGTCATGCGCTCCCTGCTGTCGCAGCAACGCATCAACGACCGCGTACCACCCGAATTGCTGCAAGCCGGTCTCATCGCCCACAAGACGGGCGATCTCACGCAGTTGCTGCACGATGCCGGCCTCATCACCGGGCCGGGTGGTCCCATCGCGATCGTACTCATGGCCACCGATTTCCCCAGCCGCCAGGGTGCCGTTGCCGCGATGGTTGATGTCTACCGGCTGATCTATCAGGCAGCCGCGGCGGGAGTATTCCCGGCTGCGGCTCTACCGGGCAGCGTTCTTCCCGCACCGGCCCCTGCACCGGCCGCCCCCTTACCGACGGCGCAGCCGACAAGCCAGCCGTCGCCCCCAGCTGCTACAGCGACCCCAGCGCCCGCCCCGGCAGCGCAACCGGCCGTAATAGACCCCAATGACGCCTGCTGCGACCCACTCTGTCCCTGATTGCCTGAATCAGGATTTGCAGGACGCAGGGATGGGCAGGAATGGGTCTAGTCCATGGCGGCGGGGAGGGGGCGGACGTAGGTGTGGAGGACGGGCCGAAAGCCGAGCCGCGCGTAGAGGCGGGCGGCGCCGGCGTTCGACGCGCTAACGTGCAAGCCGACCTCCGCGGCCTCGTGCGCCGCGCACCAGGCTAACGCTTGGGCCATCAGGACCTGACCAACACCCTGACTGCGGTGGTCGTCACGGACGTAGAGCGATTCGACTTGTCCCGGAGATAGCCACGAGTCCATCAGCGCGACGCGGATAAATCCCACCAGCTCGTGGCCGGTGTCGTAGACGAAGATCACCTTGCGCTCGGTGTCCTGCCAGTACGCTTGTAGCGCTTGGGCCAGCCAACTCAGAATATCGGGCGGGGGATTGGCCCAGCGCCGCGGCCAGTGCGGCTCCAACTCACGGTGAAAGCGCCGCACGGCGTTCCACATGCGGAGGACGGCCGCCTCGTCCGCAGCCCCGGCCCGGCGGACCGTGCCCGGAGCGGGCCGCAGTTCTGTCCCGGGGGTATCGGCCGGTCGGTAGTGGGCGCTCAACACCCGATTGAAGCCCTGTTGCTCGTAGAACCACACGGCGGCAGTATCGGCCGCAAGCACGTCCAGCACGACCTCGTCAGCCTGGCCCTCCACACACCAGCACAGGGCGGTCTCCATCAAGGCTCGCTCCACGCCCGAGCCGCGCTCGGAGCCGGCGACGACGAGGGTTTCGATGCGGGCCGGGCTGGGGTCCGGCTCGACCAACGCAACATGCACGAACCCGACGGGCTGCGATCCGTCTTCGGCGATAAAGACCGCCTGTTGCGGGTCATCCCAGACTGGCGCCAGTAACCGCGCGTAGGTGCGCTCGCACGGCTCGGTGGCGGCCCAGCGGCGCGGCCACACGCGCTCCAGCGAGCGCTGGTACGTCGCGTGGTCGTGCCACAAGCGGCTGATCGCCGGCTCGTCACGAACGGCGGCGCGGCGGATTTGCACCATCCTTAGACCATACTCCATGGCAGATCGGTCGCCGGTTGGGCCGGCAGCAGGACGTGCCGCCGAG
>JAJDZR010000019.1 GCA_022824545.1 Chloroflexota bacterium | reverse complement strand
GGCAGAGAGATACGTTTCCATCGAGCCGACCCTAGTACGCTGTGACGAGGTACGATGAGTTTTCCGGATACATCCCAGACTTTAGCTTATCAGACGCGAGGCAAGACACTGTCGCGGTAGGGAAGCGCTTGGACATCGCTTCCAGCCCGGCGAACCCACTACAAGGGGTTAAGCCACCTGAACAAGGCGACAATGGCGCAGAGGGGGGTGCTATAGTGAGAGGTACAACAGGCTCAGGCTCTCCTTAGCGCCGCAGTGTCCGTCTCTGGGGCTTGCTGGCGCAGCGCCGGCTCCCCACCTGTCGTTTCTCGATCATCAGTGTTGCTCCTGGAGGCCGCCATGGACTTGTCGCGACCGCTTACTACCCTGGGTGACCTCGTTGCCCGGCTCACCGGTAGTTTCGCGGATTATCTGCCTCATCTGCTCACGGGAATCATCATCCTGGTGGCCGGATTGGTCCTGGCGCGGCTGTTGCAGGCGTGGAGCACGCGCTTGGTCGGTGGCCTAATGGCGTGGCTCACCCGGAATGACCGGGTCCAGCGCACTATGGCCCGGCTCGGACTGCCACAGACGGTGTCCACGTTCATCGGGACAGTCGTGTTTTGGGTCGTATTCCTGCTGTTTCTCACCGCGGCGGTGGAAGTGTTGGGCCTAAGTGTGTTGAGTCTGCTGCTGAGCAGTTTCGCCACCTACCTGCCGAGTGTCCTCTCGGCGGTGCTTGTGCTCTTCGCTGGTCTGCTTGCCGGTGCCCTCGTGCGCGGCCTCGTGAGCGAGGTTGCCAGTTCTGTTGGACTGTCCTACGCATTCCTCCTCGGCCGCGTGTCCCAAGTGGCGGTGGTCTTGCTCGCTGTGGTGACCAGCGCCAGCCAGTTGGGCATTGATACCGGGCCGCTCACGCTCATGGTCACCGTGACCGGCGGCGCGCTGCTCGCCGGCGCAGCGCTGGCCTTTGCGCTGGGGGCTGGCCCGGTGGCCAGCAATGTCATTGCTGCCCACTATGTGCTGCAGGCCTACCGCGTCGGTGACACCGTGCAGATTGGGACCACGACCGGTCGCATCGTCGAGATCACGCAGACGGCGGTAATGATCGAGTCCACCGAGGGTCGGGTGTTGATTCCCGCCCGTAAGTTCAGCGAAGAGCCATCGGTACTGCTGACAAAGGGAGAGTAAGGTGGACTTGGAGCGCGGGCTGTCGGAGGCGTATTGCACGCAGCATCCAGACGAGGTCGCGCGTCTGTTGGAGCAGATGGCGCAAGAGGAGGCTGCCGAGGCGCTGGGTATGCTCGATGCCACCGCCGCCGCGGCGGCACTGGGACGCTGCGGCGCGCATCGTGCCGCAGCGATTCTGGCTGCCCTGCCCGTCGCCTACGCCAGCGCGACTATTGCCCAATTAGACCCTGCAGTAGCAGCACAATCGCTGCGGCAGATGGCCGAACAGTCACGCGATGCCATCATCGCGGCCATCCCTCCTCAGGCAGCCCGATCCCTACTCCAAACCTTGCGATTTCCCGAGGGTACCGCTGGAGCCATGGCGGACCCGCACACTCCGGCCGTCTTCAACGACCTCAGTGTGGGCGAGGTCTTGGCTCACCTCCGGAGCGTCCCACGTGCTCGGCTGCACTACTACATCTATGTCGTCAACCGCGAGCACCGGCTGGTCGGGGTGCTCGATTTCCGGGACCTCCTGAGTGCCGCCCCTGAGGAGCCGGTGGCGATGCTGATGCAAAGCGACGTGTTCCGTGTATCCGCGTGGGCCAACCGTGCCGCAATCCTCGCCCATCCAGGTTGGCGACATTTCCATGCGTTGCCAGTAGTGGCTGATGGCAATAGGTATGTCGGTGCGCTGCGGCATGAAACACTACGACGCCTTACCGCTGTTGCGGAAGGTGGTGGCGATATGCAGAGGGTGCTGGCGTTTGGTCTCACGCTTGCCGAGTTGTACTGGGTCGGTATGAGTCGGCTCTTTGCCAGCGGCGGCGGCCACCCCACGCCGGTGGTGGGCAAGAGAGTGCAGCAGCATGGCGGAGAGTAAGGCTCCTAGCCGTCGCACACTCGCGCAAGAGTACCTGCGCGCTCATCCGGGTGAAGCCGCCGCACTCCTCGAAACCCGGCCGTCGGATGAGGTGCTGGGGGTGCTCCGGAGTATTGCGGCGCCGGTGGCCGGTGCCGTCGTGGAGCGGCTGGTTCCCGATGCAGCCGCCCGCGCGCTCACTGAAGCCGATCCAGCAACGGCGGCCCGGCTGCTTGCGGCGATGGATCCCGCGCGGGCGGCAGCCATTTTGGCCAGCCTTGACACGGAGATCCGTAACGAGCGGTTGGAGGGATTAGATCAGCGGCTGGCCAGCGATCTGCGAACGCAGCTGAGTTATCCAACCGACTCGGCGGGCGAGTTCATGGACCTGCGAATACCGGTATTTCGCCCCGAGACAACGGTCGGCGACGCTATCGCCCGACTGCGGTCGTTGCCACGAGAACTGGTGCTGGATGTCTACCTGGTAGACGATGAAGGCCGCTTTGCCGGCACGGTCGGGCTGCACCAACTGCTCCTTGCTGCGCCGGATGGTCGGTTGGGTGGGTTGGCGCAGGCAGCGGAGATCAGCGTGCTGGCCGTAGCACCGCGCGAGGAAGTTGTCGAAGCGCTGACTCGCCATCGGCTGACGAGCCTGCCGGTCGTGGATTTCGAGGGCAAGCTGCTGGGAGTGATCCGGTATGCGGCGCTGGTCGAGGTCACGGAAGAGGAAGCCAGCGCCGATATGCAGACGCTCGTGGGCGCCGGCAAGGAAGAGCGGGCACTGTCACCGCTGTTGTTTGCGGTTCGTAAGCGCCTGCCGTGGCTGCAAATCAACCTCGTGACGGCCTTCTTGGCCGCTGCGGTCGTGGGCCTCTTCGAGGGGACCATTGCCCAGTTCACGGCGCTGGCGGTGCTCCTGCCGGTCGTCGCCGGCCAATCCGGTAACACCGGGGCGCAGGCGCTGGCGGTGACGCTGCGCGGGCTGGCGCTGCGCGAGATCCACCTCCGGCACTGGCCGCGGATCGCCTTCAAGGAGGCCGGCACCGGCACTCTGAACGGCTGCGCTGTCGCGCTGGTCACGATGATTGGGGTGTTTGTCTGGAGTCAGTCGTGGGGCTTGTGTCTGGTGATCGGCTTGGCGATGGTAGTCTCGATGATGATCGCCGGCCTCGCCGGCGCCGGCGTGCCGATGGTGCTCACGGCCCTGCGCCAGGACCCCGCTCAGTCCTCCTCGATCCTCCTCACAACCATCACCGACATTATGGGCTTCCTCAGCTTCTTGGGCCTGGCGACGCTGCTGTCCGGTCTCTTGTAGTGTGGGCAAGAGAGATGAGACCTGTGCCCAAGGGCTACGTCACGATCAGCGAGAGCTATCGCAGCGTCACAAATACCTCATTGCGGCGCATTGCTGGCAGAGTAAAGGGCGGATTGTAGCCGGCGATCCGCCAATCGGCGGCGTGTTCGAGGCCTCTGCGGGCAAGCCAATTGGCCAGTTCGAGGCGGTGCTCCTCGGCCCTGCGTTCATTGAACCTGCCGCTGAATCGAATGACGGCGACGCGATGTTGGTCAACGCCGCGGACCGTGACGCGGGAGTCATTCGGCAGGGGTGCGTTGTCGGCGGTGTACTCTTCGGGGAGGATGAACGCGATTGACCAAGCGCTGATCTCGTCACCGGTCAAGGATTGCCCATCGTCCGCACCGGTTGTGCGCCGAGGTTCGACCAGGACGGGGGCCGTCATCTCGATCTTCTCAGAGGCCGGCTCGACGAGTACCGGCGCGGTCATGTCGATCTTCGCTCGGCTGCGATTGGCTCCTGAGATGTAGTTGAAGAGCGGAGTAAACGCTCTCTGTGTTGCCGCGTCGAAACCAGCTGAGACGGTGATTTCAGCTAGGGTGTAACCGCGGTACTCGCGGATTTCGATGTCACCATCCTGCCGGAGGACCTTGAATGAGGGTTCGTCTACTGCCTGACGCCTAGCGTACAGGAGTGCCAGCACGGACAGCGCGGATGCGATGACTAACAGGCCACCAAGGAGGTATCTCGTCATCGAAATGCCCCTTCAGAGATCGAACTAGCGTTGGAAATTGCGGTCGGCCCTATTACCTGCCGAGTTAGGCCAAAGCGCCAGGTTGGAAAGGGTGCCTCACGAGGAGTGTAGCAGGGCTAGGGTTCATTTCGGACGGGGGACGGAAGCGCCGAGAGGCCGTTGTCTTTTGCCGCCGATTCGGGTCCGCTGAGGTGCGCGACGGGCGTGCTAGGGGGAGCCGACGGTCGGACTCGAACCGACAACCTGCGGTTTACAAAACCGCTGCTCTGCCTTTGAGCTACGTCGGCCGGCTGGCGTGTGAGAGGGGAGGGTGATGATAGGGGCCACAGGGCGGCGACGCCGCATCGTCAGTTACTTGAAGTACCGCCCGATCATCAGGGCGATGAGCGTCACCGACGCGCCGACCATCACCACAATGAGTACATTGTAGCGATTGCTCATCTCGTTGAACCGGCTGTTCATCTCGGCGCGTAGGCCATTCAAGTCGGCGCGCAAGCTCTCGATGGACCGGTGCATGTCGTCAAGCCAGCGGTCTACTTGCTCGTAAGCGCCTTCCAGCCGGCTGATCCGCTGTTGCTCGATGACCATGGTGTCGTCGCTCTCCCTGTGCCTCATCCATGGTAGCCTAGGCGTGGCTGCCTGTGCCAGCCGTACTACCCTGCTCCTCCTCCACTTGGTGGAGAGGGGGCCGGCGGTGAGACCCGCCGCCGCTGGTGAATGCTTGCTATACTGCGGCTCTCTCCTAGCGCGGACCATCGCAGCGTGCATCACCTTCGCCGCGCCAACACACGGACGGAGGTGATATGGTGGCCCGGTCGGCGGCGCTTCTGCCCTCCTCTGATGCGCCACGGATCGCGCCACTCGCGTCGGGGTGCCTCCAACTACCGGCGCCCTTGATCCGGCCGCGGGCGGCGCGGCGCAAAAGCAGGCGCCGCCGGCGCTCGGTGGCGCTGTCGCGCCAGCTGCGCGGCTCCTTGCAGACCATTCCGCGCGAGCCGGGGGTCTATCTCTTCAATGACCCGGACGACCGCACCTTGTACGTCGGCAAGTCGGTGAGTCTGCGCCAGCGGGTGGCGTCCTATTTCCACGCCAGCGCGGCGGGGAAGTCTCGGGTGATGGTGGAACATGCGGCGGCGGTCGAATGGCTGACCGTCGGCTCGGAGCTGGAGGCGCTCATTCTGGAGTCGTACCTCATCAAGCAGCACCAGCCACCGTATAACGTGATGGGGCGTGAGTACCCGCGCTACGCCTTTCTGCGACTGCATCATGGCGAGGGGTTTCCCTATCTGGAGGTCACGACGGCCATTACTCCCGACGGCGCCTCCTACTACGGCCCGTTCTGGACGGTGCGCTCGGCCGAGCAGGCGCTCGACTTTGTGAGCCGGCTCTTCGGCCTGCGCCGATGCGAGGGCGACTTGCCGGCGGAGGCGGAGGCGCGCCGCTGCCTGTGGGGGCAGATGCACCGCTGCCAAGCGCCGTGCTTGGACGAGGAGGCACGTGCCCGCTACGCCGAGTCCGTGGAGCGGGCGGCGCGGCTGCTCCAGGGTGAGGTGACACCGCTGATCCGTGAGTTGACGCGCGCGCGCGACGAGGCGGCGGAGCGACTGAGCTTCGAGCGCGCTGCCAGCTTGCAACGGACAATCGAATCGCTGCAAACGCTGCGCCGGCGGCGTCACCACCTCTCGACGGCGGCACGATCGGTCAACTTCCTCGTGCTCCTACCGGCCGACGATCAGGACTATATGCAGTTGCTGGCCTTTAGCTGTGGGCAGCTACGGGGGCAGCACACCTTCCGGCGCAGCATGGACAGCTCGACAACGGCAGCCTTGGAGGTGTTCCTCCGCACGGCCTTCCCCACCTCGCAGCGGCTGGCCCTCGATCTGGCGCAGCTCGACGAGATGCACGTCGTCGCCGAGTGGCTGACCCGCGGCCGGACCGAGCCGTCGCACATTCCGCTGCCGGCCGGTCCCTACGACGATGAGACCCTGGCCTATGCACTGGAAGCGATCAGGGCGACCGTAGAGGCCTTACCGGGCGCCGGTTCCGCCGAGGCGCGCGTGGACCCGGCTTGGCCGGAACGTGAGGTCACGACGACGGCTGCCTGACGGGTAACGTGCTATCCTTTGTACTACGAAGTAGATGTACGCGCTGCGACACCTCGCGCGAGGTCGTCACTGCCCAAGCTACCACCTACAACAAGGAGATGTGCTATGTCCTCAGCCACGGCCGTTACGGACGCCACTTTCGAGAGCGACGTGCTGCAAGCCGCCGAGCCGGTGCTCGTTGACTTCTGGGCGCCTTGGTGCGGTCCCTGCCGGATGATTGCCCCGACGATTGACGAGCTGGCACAGGAATACGACGGGCGGGTGAAGTTCGTGAAGCTCAACACGGACGAGAACGCCGTCACTGCCGGCCAGTACGGGATTATGGCCATCCCGGCTCTGCTGCTCTTCAACGGTGGCAAGGAGGTCAACCGGCTGCTCGGCGTCCGGCGCAAGAGCGAGCTGAAGCGTGAGTTGGACGGCGTGCTGGCCGGCGCTGCGTAGCACTACGCGAGAGCAACGCACGGTACAACGAAGGGGCCACCAGCTGGTGGCCCCTTCGTTGCGTTAATGGGCCGTCGCGGTATGCCGCACCCCGCCCCCTTACGAGGTCCTGACGGTGTCTCGTTTCAGGAGGCGCCGGCGATAGGCGTTGGCCGTGGACTCGATCTCTGCGAACGTGTCGCCGAATAGCTCGATTTGGGCAAGCACGACTCCGTACTCACTGAGTTGCCGGACGGGAGTGTCGGCGGCGATGAAGAGATCGGTGAAGTCGGGGATCGGCACGTCGTAATCGAAGAGGTCGCTGGAGTTGCCCTCTTGGGTGGTGAGCACGTTGAACTGCCCGCCGACGCCATTGGCCGTGCAGCGCACTACCGGTTGCTGGCCCAGGCACAGCTCGACGCCTGCTCGGTAGACGTCGTAGCCGTGTACGCGGCGGTACAGGTTATAGAAGGTCGTCGCGGCGCGGGCATTGATCTCGATCAGCTTGATCTCACCATCGCCATACCAGTACTCGACGTTGAAGAAGCTGTTGTCCAGTCCGATCTTTGCGATGTCCCGCCGGGCCTGTGCCCGGATGCGCGCTAACGTCTGCTCCGGGATGCGGGAAGGGAGCGAAAAGTTATCAATCAGCGGTGACTGCGAGAACGTGTTGGTGTCCGTGGCTACCGTAAACTGCACCTCGCCGCGCCGGACGTAGCCCTCCAGCGTCATCTGCCTGGCGGATATGTAGTCCTCGACCAGGAAGATGTGCTCCTGCGCCAGCGGGAAGGCGTCCAGATCGAGGTGCTGCCGATAGAAGGGAAAAAGCGGCGTATTCATCGCCGGTAGCTCGCGCTCGACGACGCGCATAGCCCGCCCCAGGTCGGCGTCGCTGCGGATCGTGAACCCGAGTACGCCGGCGGCCGAGCAGGGCGCCTTGATGTAGAAGGGGTAGGGCGGCCGGTCAGTGAGCGGATCGCCCAGCCGGTACCCGCGCGGCTGCGGCGATGCGCCCGTGAGGCGGCGCGTATAGAGCTTGTGGTAGGCGGCAAAGGTGGCTGCCAGGTTGGGCCCCGGCAGGCCGTACTCGGCGCAGAGCACGGCGGCGAGCAGGGAGGCGAGATCAAAGCCGTAGTACAGGCCGGTTATCTCGTGGGCCTCGATGTAGCGCCGCGCCTCATCCA
>JAJDZR010000012.1 GCA_022824545.1 Chloroflexota bacterium | reverse complement strand
GCCACGGTCTCGACGGCGCGGTTTACGGAGCTGGTGCAGTTGTACAATAATACCCCCCGCAAGTGTCTGGACTACCAGACCCCGGCGGAAATCTTCTGGCAGGAACTGTTGCACTTCAAATGTGAATCCACCTTCCCGCCTTCACGGGAATGACGGGAGCCTAGTCCCCCTATGGTCCCGCCGCACGGCTGGTGGACGGGCGCAAGATGTTGCGCCCCTACGAAATACAAAGGATCACCTCTGTCAAGAGGGGTAGCGGCGCTTTCGTCGGGTAGCATTAAGGACACGGTGAGGTGGGGAGATGGGTGAGCGGCCGGGCGAGGGGGCAGCCTTGTATACGATTGGTCATAGCCGGCTGGCCCCGGAACGGTTCATCGAGTTACTGCGTCAGCACCACATTACGCTGGTGGTGGACGTGCGGTCGGCTCCGTACAGCGGTATTGCGCCCTGGTTCAACAAGCAACCGCTCCAGCAGTATCTTCAGCGGCACGGGATCAAGTACCGCTTCGCCGGCAAGGAGCTGGGCGGGCGTCCCGATACCGGGGAGGCGTATGATGCGGCGGGGCGCGTGGACTACGAGCGGATAACCGCGCTACCCGCGTACCGCCAAGCCCTCGCACGGCTCAAGCAGCTAGTGCGGCAGGAGCGTGCTTGCATCATGTGCAGCGAGGGCGATTATCGCCAGTGCCACCGGCACAACCTCATTGGCCGAACGCTGCAAAACGACGGTCTGACGCTGCACCATATCCTGGCGGACGGGTCGTTGGCAGCGAGCGGCCCGGAAGCGTGGTACACGCAGCCTGGCCTCGTCTGATCGCGTCGGGTTGCCTCACTTCTTCTCTGGATTGCTGACCCGTAGGTAGGCGCGCCGCGTCATTGGCTTGTAGAGGTCCGGCCTCCTCTGCGGTGAGAACATCTTTCTGATCTTGGCGCTGTCCACGTACATTGTGGTTAAGGCTGGCTTGTGCTCGAACTTGTAGGCGTCGGTACTCAGGCTCTTGCCGGCTGGAAGGCTGGCTAACACGGTCTCTTCGAGTGCTTCCTTCAACCGCTGCGCCAGCACTTCCAGTTGCCGCTGCCAAGCGCGGGCCTCGTCCCATGTCATCGAGTTGTCATTTAGGGCAGCGATGAGGCGGTTGGTCTCCTGCTCTAGTAGCAGTTCGCGGTTCCGCTCGTCTCTCTGGTGCAGGTCTTGCTTTTCCGGGTTCTGCGTGATGCCTTGAGACGTGGGGCAAATGCCCGTTATCTGGAGCCAGCACTTTTCCTGGGTGCCACCTCCGGGATCAAAGGGGCGCGTCAGCCCGACGCGCAGGAAGAGCGCCTGAGCTTTCCTGAGTTCCTGCACTTCTCTGGCCGCTGCTCCGTGCCGGCCCCGACTGGCATCCGCCCCGAGTGCCGCTGCCCAGTCCCGGTACGCCAGGTCGGTGATCGGCAGGTCGTACACGACTCCAGCCGCGTCGCTGAACCTCAGACGTGGACGCGGTGATCCGTCGTATGGATTGAAGAGTTGCATGTCGTGGACATCGGCCACCCGTATGGTGCCCAGTGATCGCGCCCCCTCGCCGGGCAGGACGTACTTGTGCTCCTGCAATGCGCCTTGGAAGATCGCTTCAACCGAAGGGGCAGCGTCTCTATCGAGCAGTTGATACCACTCGTTATCGTCGCAGTCGCCGACATGGCGCCATGTGTCGGCCTCGAAAAACATGTCCTCGGTGTGCGGCTTTGCACTAGGTTTAGGCTGTAGCTCGAACTCGATCTTGGCGCGTGGCTTGATGATTGCGTGGCCCTCTACTTGCAAATGTCCCTGTAGAAGGCCCGGGGGCGGCAAATCGGGGCGAATACATACTCCATCGGAGTCGATCCCGGCGATGCAGACGCGGCTACCCTTCATTCGCGTGACATCTGTCATGGTGAGTAGTTTTCGCATTACCATGACCTCCTTGCAGGCAGCGCTCAGAGGTGGATGACGTCTGCGTCGGGGGCTACCTCTGCGCGCAGATAGTCCGCTGCCAGCCGGCGGTGACAATGCTCTGCGGTTGGCTCGCTACAGAGCAGTACGGCCCCTTCTTCCAAGATAGACCGGTCAATGCTTTGCTCCGGGTTTCTGGAGCGCAGCAGCTTGTCGTACTCAGTTTCGTAGCGCTGCCAGTCGCCATCTTCCCGGTACCTGGCAAGCAGATCGTCCGACGGTGCGAATGCTGCCAGGTGGTGGTACTGCACGCCGAGCAGGCAGTCCAGGAAGTAGACGAGATCGTTGCGCTTGGCAAAGCCGGCCAGGTGCGAGGTATTCTTGAGCCGCACGTCAATGACGTGGCGAACCCCGCTGGTGCGTATGGCCTCGAAGAATTCCTCCGCTGACTTCTTTGTAAAGCCGATGGTGTAGAGCTTCATGTGTTACCTCGAAACCGGATACTACCAGGTTGGTGTCGTGTCGTGCATGTGGCAACGATGACAAAGGTGGAGGCGGTGCGGCCGCTGGCGATCTACGGTGGTCGCGTGGTGACGATGCACCCGGCACAGCCGGCGGCCGAGGCGCTGCTGCTGGTCGGCGGGCGAGTGCATACCGTTGGCTCGGCGGCCGAGGTGGGGGCGGCTGCGCGGGCGCTGGGGCAGCGCCGGGTGGAGGAGCTGCACGTACCGGACGCCTGTGTGCTGCCGGGGTTGGCCGATGCCCATTTGCATCTCGGCGCCTATGGCTTGCAGCTAGAACAGCTCGACCTGTCGGGTGTCGGATCGCTGGCCGAGGTGGTGGCGCTGGTGGCGGCGCGGGCCGGTGAGTTGCCGCGCGATGCTTGGCTGCTCGGCGGCGGTTGGGACCATACGCTCTGGTCGGACCCCCACTTGCCGGATCGGCACGCGCTCGACGCCGTCGCCGGGGAGCGGCCCGTGGCGCTTGCCCGCAAGGATCGGCACATCACCTGGGTCAACTCGGCGGCTCTGCGCCGCGCCGGGATCGGTCGGGGTACGCCGCAGCCAGCCGGTGGGGTGATTGACCGGGAGGCGGACGGGGCGCCGAGTGGCATTGTGCGCGAGTCTGCTCAGCGGCTCGTCGAGACGGCGATTGGCGATCCGCCGCCGGAGGTGCTGCGGGGCGCTGTACGGCGCGCACAGGCCGCGCTGCTCAAGCTGGGAATCACCTGCGTTCATGCGCCGGACACGCCGGCGACCTTTGCCGCGCTGCAAGACCTTGCGGCTGCCGGGGAGCTGCGGCTGCGGGTCGTCTACCTGCCACCGGCCGCGACGCTGGAGCAGCTTATCGCTCGCCGGATGGCGGCCGGCTGGAGCGACGGACGCCTGCGTATCGGGCACCTGAAGTGTTTTCTCGATGGATCGCTTGGCTCGCACACGGCCGCGATGCTGGCGCCGTTCGAGGACGAGCCGGGCAATACGGGCGTGGTGATTACCCCGCCGGAGGCACTGGCCGACCTGCTCCGGCGCGCTGCCGACAGCGGATTCGGCGTGGCGATGCACGCAATTGGTGACCGGGCCAATCGGCAGGCCCTCGACACGATAGCCGGCGCAGACCTGCTAACGGATGATCCTCTGCGCCGCCCGCGTATCGAGCACGTCCAGGTGCTGCATCCCGACGACATTCCGCGCCTGGCTGCGCTAGGCGTCGTCGCCTCGATGCAGCCGATTCATACGACTCAGGACATGGACAACGCCGACCGTTTCTGGGGAGCGCGTAGCCGCGGCGCCTATGCGTTCGGCAGCTTGTTGCGGGCCGGAACGGTCCTGGCGTTCGGGTCCGATGCGCCGGTGGAGACGCCGGACCCGTTGGCCGGTCTGTTTGCGGCGGTCACACGGCAGCGGCCCGACGGTACGCCGGCCGGCGGCTGGTACCCCCAGGAGCGCATCTCGCTCGCGGCGGCAGTGCGAGCCTATACGGTTGGCGCAGCCTACGCGGCCGGGCTGGAGCATGAGCAGGGGGCGCTCCGGCCCCGCGCCGTGGCCGACGTCACGATCATCGCGCCGGACATCTTCGACCGGCCGCCGCGCGCGCTATTAGAGGCGCGTATAAGCCACACGATCATCGCCAGCGAGGTCGTCTATGCGGCGGGCTAGTGGCCCCCACCCTGACCCTCCCCCGGCGCAAAGCTCCAGGGGAGGGAAATACCGTCCCCCCGCCGCAGCGGGGGGACCATAGGGGGGTCGGTCTACCCATGGCCCAGCCGCGCCCGCAGGACGGCGGACCGCGGCTGTATGACGATCTGGCTTGGCTGTGGCCTATCGTCAGCCCGCCGGAGGACTACCGCGAAGAGTGCGCGGAATATCGCCGGCTGATCGAGCAGCGCAGCCGACGCCCGGTGTGGTCGCTACTGCACTTGGGCTGTGGCGGCGGACACCACGACTACCATTTGCAGCGGCATTTTGCGGTCACGGGCGTGGACCGCAGCCCGGCGATGCTGGCTTTGGCGCGCCGGCTCAATCCCGGCGTCACCTATCGCGTCGGTGATCTACGCGAGGTGCGCTTAGGCGAGGCGTTTGACGCGATAGTGCTCTTCGACGCCGTGGCGTATATGCGCTCGCCGGACGATTTGCGGGCGGCGTTCGAGACGGCCTTTGCCCAGTTGCGGTCCGGCGGTGTCTTTCTCACCGTCGTCGAGGCAACCCCGGAGCGGTTTCGGCAGAACCGGACCTGGACTTCCGTACATACCGCCGGCGATACGGAGGTTGTCCTAGTCGAAAACGTCTACGATCCGGACCGCTCCGACACGACGTATGAGGTGACGTTTCTGTATCTCATCCGGCGGGACGGGGGACTTACCATCGAAGCCGACCGCCACACGTGCGGTATCTTCCCGCTACACACCTGGTTCGATCTGCTGACCGAGGTCGGCTTTGTCGCGGTAGAGCGGCATGAGGCGCAGCCGTCGGGTACAGTGGACGCGGCCGAGGATGGGGGCATTGTGCTCACGGCGCTGCGCCCCTGACGCGCCGGAGTGACTGGCCGGAGCCGCCTACGCCCCGGCATCATCCGGGCGGCTCCAGCGATGTCGCAACCAACGCAATAGCCGAACGAGTCGAGAGCGAATGACATGGCGTGGGATGTGGTGATCGCCGGTGGTGAGGTCGTGGACGGCTCTGGCCGGCCGCGCTTCCGCGCCGACGTGGCCATCCGGGCCGGGCGCGTCGGCGCCGTGGCACCGGGGCTGCACCGCGAGCCGGCCCGCCGCCGGATTGATGCTGCCGGCCTGTTGGTGTGTCCCGGCTTTGTGGACATGCACACGCACTCCGACATCCAGCTGCTCGCGTCACCGGCGCACGAAGCCAAGATCATGCAGGGCGTGACGCTGGAGGTGCTGGGGCAAGACGGGCTGGGTGTCGCGCCGCTCACCGATGAGCGCGTGGAGATGGTGCGGGGCCAGGTGCGGGCGCTCACCGGCGATCCGCCGAGCGTGGACTGGCGCTGGCGGAGTCTGGCTGACTATCTCGACGCGCTCGACGGCCGGGTGGCGCCGAACGTGGCGATGTTGATCGGGCAGGGCACCATCCGCATGAACGTCATGGGGTTTGCCGACCGCCCACCCAACGCTGGTGAGCTGGCGGCGATGCAGAACTCGATCCATCAAGGGATGGAGGAGGGCGCCGTCGGTCTCTCGACCGGGCTGACCTATCCCCCAGGCATGTTCGCCAGCGACGATGAGCTTGTGGCGCTCTGCGCCGCCATCGAGCCGCACGGTGGGTTTTATTGCACGCATCACCGCAGTTACGGCGCCGGTGCGCTGGCGGCGTACCGTGACAGTATCGAGATTGGCCGCCGGGCCGGAGTGCCGGTGCATCTGGCGCACGCCCAGTTGGCCTTTCCCCTGAATAAGGGCCGCAGCGGCGCGCTCCTGGAGATGATTGACCGGGCGTGCGCCGGGGGAGTCGCGGTGAGCATGGACAGCTACCCCTATATCGCGGCGAGCACCTACCTGTGGGCCATCCTGCCGTCGTGGGCCTACCGGGGCGGTGATGAGGCGCTGCTGGAGCGGCTGCGCGACCCGGCGGCGCGCGAGCGGCTACGGCATGAAGTTGAGGAAGTCGGGACGGACGGGGCGCAGGGAGTGCCGGTGGATTGGTCCATCATTCAGCTGGGAGCCATGACGGTGCCGGCCAACCGGCGCTTCACCGGGATGCGCGTCAGCGAGGTAGCAGCCGGCTTGGGCCGACGGCCGTTCGACTGGGTGTGCGACCTCCTGATCGAGGAGCGGTTGAGCAGCACCATGGTCTGGCACCAGGGGAACGAGGACAACGTGCGGGCGATCATGCAGCACCCGGCGCATACCGCCGGTAGCGATGGGGTCATGGTCGGTGAGCAGCCGCATCCGCGGGCCTGGGGCACCTTTGCGCGGTATCTCGGGCACTATACGCGCGAACTGGGCCTGTTCACCTGGGAGCAGATTGTTCGCAAGATGACCGCGGTTCCAGCTCAGATACTCGGCTTCCGGGATCGCGGCTCGCTCCGGCCGGGTCAGGCCGCCGACGTGGTGTGCTTCGATCCGCAGCGGGTGCGCGATACCGCCACCTACGAGCGGCCGCGCTCTTATCCGGAGGGCATTCCTTACGTGCTTGTGAACGGGGTACTCGTCAAGGACCGCGACCACCATACGGGTAATCTGCCAGGCCAAGCGCTGCGGCATGGCCACGACGGGTAGTTGGTCGTACTCATGCTCCGAGGGGCCGGAAGCCAGTTCCCTCCCCTGGGCATCAGCACGGGGGAGGGCTAGGGAGGGGGCACCGCGCCTCCTATGGTCCCCCCGCTCCGCAGGGGGATGGGGCTACGGCCTGGCTGCACCCCTACAGGCACTGGAATAGCCGGGCAAAGTCAGCAGCGCCTAGCCTGTGGGCGTGGGCGTGGCTGATGCAGGCGTTGGTGCCGGCGTCGCGGTGGCCGGTGCTGCCGTCGGCGTGGCCGCTGCCGGCACGGGCGACGTAACCGGCGGCGTACTCGGTAGTGAGCTAGGTACCTGAGGTGCATCCGGGCTACGCAGGTACTGGAGCAGCGCGGTGTCCGAGGGCAGGATCAGCAGCGTGCTGTCGTCAATCACCGCCCGATAGGCCTCCAGCGAGCGCACATAGTTGTAGAACTCCGGGTCGCGCCCAAAGGCATCGGCATAGATCGCTGCGGCGCGGGCGTCGCCCTGGCCCTGCAAGTCCTGGGCTTTCTCGTAGGCCTCGGCCAAAATGATCTGTTGCTCGCGGTCGGTATCACCGCGAATCTTGCGGGATTCTTCTTCGCCCTCGGAGCGGTAGCGCTTGGCAATCCGCTGGCGCTCGGCGACCATGCGGTTGAAGACACTGGCGTGGACTTCCTCCGGCAGGTCGGCACGCTTGATCCGCACGTCCACGATCTCGATGCCGAAGGGACTGAGGCGCTCTTGGGTAGCGGTCGTCACGCTTTCCATGATCGGCTCGCGCCGCTCGTCAATGATCTCCTCCAACTCATGCTTGGCCAACTCTGCCCGCAGCTGCGAGAAGATGATGTCATCGAGCCGCGACAGGGCTGCCCCTTCGGTGCGGATGCGTTCGAGGAACGCCAGCGGCTCGACGATGCGCCAACGCGAGACGTGGTTCACGATCACGCGCTTCTTGTCGAGGGTCAGGTATTCCGTCGGCGCCGGGTCGGAGCGCAGGATACGCTTTTCGAAGCGATTGACGGCTTGGATGAACGGCACCTTGATGTGCAGACCCGGCGCAGTCACCGTGCGGATGGGCCGCCGGAACTGCGTGATGACCACCTGATCGGTCTCGTTAACGAAGTAGAAGATCTGTGGCATAGCAAATGCAGCCAGAATGGCTACCACGAGCACGGCGATTCCCAGTAACTTCATCGTGTGATCCTTGTCTCTTCCTTGTCCGTGTGCGCGAGCGTCTCAGCTGCCAAATCCCGATGCGGCCGCCCCGCCTTGGGCAGAGGTGGCGCTGTCCCGGAGCGGCAGGAACGGCAAGATGTTGTCACTCATCGGTCCATCGGTGATGACCTTCTCGACGTTGGGTAGGACTTGGTTCATCGTTTCCAAGTAGAGCCGCGCGCGCGTCACTTGGGGTGCTTTCTCGTACTCCTCCAGCACCTGAATGAACTTGGAGACGTCGCCCTGGGCACGGATGATGCGCTCTTGCTTATAGCCCTCGGCTTCGAACACCAACCGCTCGGCTTCACCGCGAGCCTTGGGGATCACGTCTTCCGCGTAGCCGCGAGCCTCGTTGATGAGGCGCTCGCGGTCTTCCAGGGCGCGTACTACGTCGTGGAAAGCGTCCCGGACCTGTTCCGGCGCGTCTACCACTTGGAGCTTGACGTTCTGGACGAGCAGGCCGGCCTGGTAGTCGTCGAGCTGGCGTTGCATGAAGGCCAACGTCTGCTCTTCGGCATCGGCGCGGCCGATAGTCAGCAGGTCGTCAATCGTCGTGCTGCCGGCGATGCTCCGCAAGGCCACCTCCGCGGCATCCTTCAGGACTTCCTCCGGCTCCCGGACATTGAAGAGATATTGGGCGGCGTCGCGCACCCGGTACTGCACGATCATCTGCGCTTCGACGATGTTCTGATCGCCGGTGAGCATCAATGCTTCCTCGGTCACGCGCTGGGCGCGGTCACCGCCGCCGGAGCGGAAGCCAAGCTCTAGCCGCCGCACGGCCAACATGTTCACCACGTCTACGCGCTGGATGGGCCAGGGGAGGTGATAGCGCAGGCCGGGGTCGGTCTGATCGGCGAGCTTGCCGAACTGACGCACGACTCCCTGCTCGCCGGGGCCGACCTGATAGAACCCGGTGGCGAGCCAGCCGCCGATGATGACGACGACGAGGACGAACCAGAGGCCGGCGCCGCGCCGCAGGAGGCCCGACCAGCGACCGCTGCGGATGATGTCCCGCACATAGTCTTCAAAATCCTCGCCGTCCCCACCGCCGCGACTGCCGCGACCACCGCCAAAGCGGCGGCGCGGTGGCTCCTCCGGCGGCCCGCCGTAGACGCGGCGTTCGCGTGGTTGGTCGTCACCGTTTTCTTCAGGGGCAGGCGGGGGATCACCAGGCCGACGTGCCATAGTTTGCCTCCAAGGTTTCCCAAAGATGCCTCGCCATCCGCACCGGATCGCTCATCGAGGCACCGTTGTATCGAACGGGGAGTTTCAGCGCATACCGTCCCCGGATCGGCGTGGGCAGGTGGTCATGTTCTCTATCACAGAATAGCATGTCGGCGGTGACGCGCGCAGTAGTGTTCAACTCTCCCGAGCTTCTTGCAGCTCGATCTGATTGCCAAAGGGATCGAAGAAAAACACCTGCTCCGCGCCGACCGCGGCCGTCTGGATAACGTAGGCAATGTCGCGCTGGTCCAGGGCATTCTTGGCTGCCGCCAGGCTGGTGACGGCCAGTGCCAGGTGGGCCACCTGGCGGCTCATGGGTTCTTGCGTATCGGCGTCCTCCGCCGGTGCCCCGTTCGGTCGCCCGATGAGATGGATCTGCCGCAAGTGTGCCGGCGGAGGGCCAACCGCGCGGCTGTCTTCCTTCCCAGCGGCGGGCGAGCGGGGGCCGCTGGGGACGTTGTACCAGTAGCCTGGCGTACCAGGGATGTCCGGGCGCCCCGTATCCAGGGGCAAGCCGAGCAGCTCACCATAGAACTCTTTGGCCTTCGCCAGCGCGTCGGCATCGCCTTTCCCGATGGGTATTGCGTGGTGCATCAGGCCGACGACCTCAATCATGCCCTCGTCTCCCTCAGCGCGCAGGTAGTTAACAACCCTATCCCTTGGCCCAACATAGTAGCACGACGGCAGCGGTGGCTCCTGGGCCTATGGCTGGGGAGCAGGCCGGTTGCTGCCGTTCCACTGTGCCGGTCCATGATGGCTACTGGGCTACGGCGGTTAGCTCCATGTCCAGCTTGAACCAGTCCTCCACTGCCAAAATCGAAATCGTGATCTGCGGAATCCCGAAGTCCGCGTACTTCAACTCGCTCGTCCCCACCTTGCCCGTCAGCGTGTTGCCCTCCATCTTGGCTGTGCCTTGCCATGCCACCGGTATGGTGATCTCCCGCACGGTCAGGTCCCCTTCCAGGACCACAGTGACCTCGGTTCCCTCCTGGTACGACTGCGGCACACCCGCCACGCGCTTGAGTACGAACGTGGCCATTGGATACGTGTTGGACTCCAGGAACCGACCCCGGATCGCGTTGTCGCGGCGCGAGCTATCGGTCTTAAGGGTCCGCAGGTCTACGGTGATGACGGAGGGTGGATCGGCCGCCGGTTGCCAAGTGTTGCGGTCGAGGTGGAGGTCTCCAGTGATAGTGGAAGTAGTTCCGGTGACGAAGATGGGTGATGGCTGATCGAAGAACTTCTCGCGGGTGGTGTAGCTGGCCAGCGAGCTATCCCCCGCGACTTGGAAGTGCGTGGTGCCAGCGGCCGTTGCCGGAGCCGCTGCGGTCGGTGCTGGTGCAGTAGTCGGTGCCGATGCCGTGGTAGGTGCCGGTGGTGCCGGAGTGTTTGCCACGGCCGCTGGCTGTGGCGCTGCGGGCGCAGCCTGGCCGTCGCCACCCTCTTCCGCCCCGCAGCTCACGGCTAGGAGTGCCACCAGCGCGGCCAACGAGCGCCGGCGATCCAGGAGGTATGTGCGTAGTCGGCCGTTGCTCACGGGGACCGCTGCTTCTCGGTCGGTCTTTGCACTATCGTCGTGAGGATTGCTTGCTGGGGGCACTGAGGAGCCTCCTCGTCGGACCGGCTGTGCTCAATCCTGGCGTACCTGCTCGGAGCACGCGGCGGCGTGGCTACATCCGGTTGGCGTGGCTGCGCTCGCGGTCACCGCGCGTTTCTCCGAGTGTGCAGCCGGCGCCGAGTGCCGCGAGGACAAGCAGCAGCCAGTGACGCCGGGTTTTGGCTGGTGTTCTCATGGTGCCTTCTCGTTGACTGACATCAGCAGTATCGCTGCCTGTGAAGGTACCACGAACGCTGCTCAACGGCCTAGCAGGCGGTGTTTACCGAGCCTGGGAAGCACCGACCGGTCTCTGCGGCTGGCGCTTACCAGCGCCAGCCGCAGGACTGCCTCACGCCAAGGTATAGCAGGCAAGTATTAACCGCGCGATAAATCCCGGTAAGGCTGTCCGCAACTCCTGTTTGTCTTGGTCCCAACGTGAGGTTGATAGCCGGTAGGCGATGGACGAGGCCAGCGGAAGGAGCGGGTCAGCGCCGCCAGAAGGCCAGCCATTGGAAGCGCCGCCTCTGTTGTAGGATGCCCCGCACCCGATCCCACGGCTGGCGCAGGAGCGCGGCCTCGTCGCGACTGACCGTTGCTGGGCTGTACCGCGCGCGGACAAAGGCCTCGGTCAGCGACGCGATAGGTTCGCGCTGTTGCGGCAGGTGGCGGGCGAGCTGCGTGCTGGCCTCGTAGGCGGTATCGCTATCCCTCCGCCCCCAGCCCAGCTTGGCCGCCCAGGCGAGCATCGAGAGGTAGAAGTAGATCAGCAGCTGGCGCGGGGCGAGGCGGCCGAGCGCGCGCCGCCCTAGCTCATGGAAATCGAGATCCGCTGTGCCCTCCTGCTGCTGCCCCCGGCGCTTGGCTCGTACACGTACACGTCTGCGTCGCCGCGGGGCCAGCGAGCCGGCGGCGCGCCACACCCAGGCAACGAGGATGGCGAAGGCATCGCGCAGGGAGCCGACGGCCTCGCTCCAGGCGCTCGCCAGCAGAGAGCGGAACTCGCGCCGCTTGCGCCATGCATTCCAGAGCGCATAGAGCGCGATGACCGCGGCAATGGCACCGGGGATGCCAAAGGTGAGCAGACGCCAGATGATGTTGAACCAGTTCTGCTCTTGCTCCAGCGACCCAGCCTCGATAGCCTCGCCCTGCCCTTGTTCGATGGTCTCCTGCGAGGCCAGCTCCGGCTCCGGAATGGGGAGCTGGGCATCGGGCAGGAACCACGTCAGCGGCGCGAGCAGCAGCGCCAAGAGGTTGCTGAAGAGCCACGCCAGCCCGCTGAGGACCAGCTTGACCAAAGAAAAGATGGGCGAGAGCAGCTGGCCGAGCAGTGGTAGCGACCCCACTGCATCCTCGGCTAGGGTGGTCGGCAGGAGCAGGGCCAGGGCGAGGCCGCACAGCATCAGCATGGTGCCAGCGACCAGCCAGCGCGGGATCATCCCCGGCTGCACCGCCGCGCCGCTGCGAATCCAGTCGGCGCGGAGTCGGTCCAGCCCGGTCTGGGCTGCGAGGACCAGGCCGAGGAGGAAATAAAGCAGCAGCAGCAGCATGGGGTCTGTCCGGAGTGGACGGTCGGGAATGAGCAGGTTTGGTCCTAGCTCGGCGACACCCAAGATGAGCATGAGGATCACCCCACCACCGAGGAAGCGGCCCATGAGTCCTTGCCAGGCGCCAGCGTGGTCTATGTAGCGGTAGGGGCTTTCGAGCCAGTCGTGATATTCGACCGTGCCGGCGGTCGGCGGCAGCTCGCCCGGCTGGAGCGAAAGTAGCTCCATGTTGCGAGCTACGGCTAGGGCGTACATCCAGACGCCCACGAGCACGATCGCCGATCCGATGAGGCTGAAGTCGAAGAAGCTGGTCGGATCGGTGCGCCACTGGGTCAGGTCGGACGCGAACTGCTCGCCACCCAGGCCGACGTAGGGGAGGAAACGCAGCAAGAGCATGATGGGAACGAGCAGCAGCAGCCAGTCTCGCGGCCCGAGGTTGCCGGCCGGCCGGTAAGGCTGCGAGGTGCTGCGGCCGCCCAGCAGAATGCCAGCGACGAACGTCACGAATGAGGCCAGAGTGGTGGCGACGGCCTGCGCTTCGCTGACACCAGCGCGGAGCAGCAGTTGCCACAGTGCCGCGGCCACGCAGGCGTACATGCCGCACACGAGGACGCGCTGGAGGCCACGATTACCAAGCCATTGCGACCCGAGCATGGATCCGACGGACATCTTCCTCTCCCCGAATCTCCTGGCAGGCAATCCCCTGCGCGCGCATCGTGCCCAGGAAGTCGTCGGGCGGACCAAACCGCACGAGCAGGAGGACGACGTGAAAGTTGGCCCGGCGCAGCGCCACGAGGGTTTCTTGCAGGCCGGGCGATCTTCCCCAAGCAATGGCGACAATGGTGCAGCCCCAGGGCAGGTCCGCGGTGTAGCGGCGGAGTACCTGGGAAAATGGCTCGACGCCACGCGCCTCGGCTCGCGCCAGCACTTCGAGTATCCGCATCAGATGCGCGCGGGTCTTCCCCGGCGGGACCACGACCGGGGGTAGCTCTTCGTCGAGCAGTGGATGGAAGTCGGTGAGGTCTTCGGGGACCTGCCCCTCTACGGTGGTCTCTGCATCTTCCGGTTCTTCATCGTCCTCCGTCGAGAACGTGAAGTCGAACGGTGTCCGCTGCGGCGCTGGGAGCGGCACGGAGCGATCCCGGCCGTTGAGTACCAGCCCGACCGACTGGCGTCGGTTGGCGAGGTGGTGCGCCAGCGAGGCAGTGAGGCTGATCGCCAGCTCGGAGGCCGGGTCCAGATAGTGCTCCTCGAACTCGGCGGGGTTGAGGTTGAGGAACAGCATCGTGTCGAGGGTGATGGCCGGCTCGTACTTCTTGACTTGCAAGCGACCCAGCGTTGCCGTCGCACGCCAGTTGATGCGGCGCCACGAGTCCCCACGCAGGTAGTCGCGCACGCCGGCAACGCGCGAGGGGTCCTCGTAGATGATCTCGTTGGTGCGAAACTGGCCGAACGGCGAGCGCGAGGGCAGGTCCAGGTCGGCGAGCGGGATGATCTTCGGGTAGACGGTCAGATAGTGCGGTGTCTGGGTAGACAGCATTCGCTCGAAGAAGCCGAAGACATCGCCAAAGTGTAGCTGTGCCGGGCCGACCGGGAAATAGCCGCGCGTCTTGGCGACCAATTCGTAGGTGACGGTGCGGGAGAGGCGTGGCCCGAGCGTCACGACGGCGCGGAAGGCGTCGGTCGTGGTCAACGGCTGCGGCAGACGGTCCTCGACCTTGAGCCAGGGCAGTGGCAGCCGGCTGCGGTTGGCAAGCTGGAGCCTAACCGTGACCTGCTCGCCTTGGAACGCATGGCTGCCAAATTCGCGGCGGAGGGCGATGCGCCGACTGACGTGTCGCACCCACAGCCAGGCGAGTAGCACGACAAAGCCGAGAAAGTAGGCGATGAAATAGTAGAAGGAAATACGGAACATGGAGGCGATGACGACGAGGCCGATCAGAAAGAGGAATAGTCCTTGCACTGGTTCGCCCTCCAGCCGAT
>JAJDZR010000054.1 GCA_022824545.1 Chloroflexota bacterium | reverse complement strand
GATATGACGGCGGGCAGTGGTGTAGCGTTCCCCGGTCTGCGCCATCCGGGCGCGGATACGTTGCTTGAGGTGCTTTTGCTTGGTCATCGCTGAAACCTCTCCTCTGGAGAGCAGCCCGGCCCCTGCGCCACCGGAGCTACCCCGGTGAGAAGCGCTCCAACAATCACCGTAAGCTCGAGGACACCAATCCCCTTTGCCCTCGCGTGTGCCGAACAGCGCAGGTGCCCGGTCAGAGGGTCAGGCGTGAAGCCCCGCCACCGCCAAGGGTACCCGAACCGCTCTACGCCGGCAAGTCGCCCGAGCAAGGGGCCGCCCTCACGGTGACGCGGCGGGCGGCGCGTGCTTGGGAGCGCCGTCTTGGCTCGGTGGCGCAGCAGCCTGGCGCCAGCGGCGCCGGCTGATCCGCATCCGCTGACCGCCCTGCGGCAATCGCGTCGTATCGGAGTAGTAACCGGCGGCGCGTAGCTCCTGGTAGATGACCGGGAGCACCGGCGTCGCGTCGGGGCGGTCGTGAATCCAGACGATGAGCGTCACCTCCCTGGAGACCTGCTCCAGCACGTGCCGGATGCGGGTGGCCAGCTTGTCCGTGGGCACGTCCCGCAGGTCGGCGGTCAGCTCTACCTCGGGCTCCCAGGTGAGTGCGCGGGGCGCCGCCGCCGGTTGTCCCGTCGTAGCCGGCTTGGTGGGTGGCGCCGCCACGACCGGCTGCTCGGCCGGGCCGCCCGCCCCGGCACCTGTGCTTGCGCTACGGCCGCGTCGCCGCCGTGAGCGCCGCCGCCGGGGCGGGCGCGGCGGCTGGTTGGCGTTCCCCGCCGGGGAGGCTGGTGTTGCGGTCGCCGGTGTCGCTCGCTGGCGCTGGGTGTCGGTGCCAGCCGCGGCGCTTATCTCGTTCATGCTGTTCTCTCTTGACCATCAGGACCACACCATCGCGTCCGTCCGCTGGTGTCGTGCTGGCCTGTCATTGCTCACGGTGCCGTCTAGCGCAGGCAGACCGGGCCGGGGGAGGACGCGCAACACGCCGGGTGAACGGGGCGATGTCCCCGATCTCAGCTACCGTAGAACGTGGTAGGTAGTGGGGATTATCCGATCAGCAACCGGCTCCGCGCGGCGGACCGGCTTGCCATCTAGTATACGCCAGCGCCCCCGGCGTTTCCGGCGTCATCGTCGTGGCAAGAGTCTGCTGTCCATCATTATAAGTGCCGGTGCTATGGGGCAGCGGCGCCATCATTGGCGGTCAGCACGACCAGCTCATCGTCGCGGGAGACCGTCTGACCCGGTTGTACTGCCACCCGCTCGACGGTGCCGGCATAGGGCGCCGCGATGCTGCTCTCCATCTTCATCGCTTCGAGTACCACCAGCGCGGCACCGGCCGCTACTGCCTGCCCTGCCTCCACCGCTACGGATACCACCCGGCCCGGCATTGGCGCCCGGATGGTTTGCTCTCCCTGCGTGGTCGTCGAGCGTGTACCGGCCGCCCGGAGCGCAGCCGTTAGCGGGTCCTCGATCCGCACGATGGCCAGGTGACTGTCCACCGCCACCGCCAGCTGCCCGTCGGACAGCGGTGTGATGGCAAGCTCGTAGGCCCGGTTGCCTACCAGCAGCATATAGTGACCGACAGCACCCGCCCGATCCGAGCTTACCGTGTGCAGCGTAGCGGGCACCGCCGCACCGTCCACGCGCACCGCCGGCGGCGCGCCCGGCTCGACCTCGATCTCCCACTGCCGGTTGCCGATTTCGACCGTGAATTGCATGGCCTGATGATAGCCAACGTGGCCGGGGCAGGCAGCCGTCAGCCGTTCGCCCGCAGCGCCGCGCGCCGCGCCGCCGCCTGCCACCGCGATCCGGTAGGCGGCGTGGCTGCCGCGGGTGCTTGTTGGCTGCGCTCTTGGAGCGTATGTAGTGCCGCGCCGACGGCGGCGATGTCCGGCACGTCCGGTGCGCCGTCGGCGGTGTCCGGCGTGGATCGTCGTTGCTGGTACTCGTCCAGGAAGGACGTGTTGAGACGCGCGGCGGCAAAGTCCGCGTCCACCAGCACGTCGCGCAGGAACGGGATGGTCGTTGCCACGCCGGCCAAACGATACTCCGCCAACGCCCGGTAGAGGCGCACCCGTGCCGTCTCGCGGTCCGGCCCCCACGCGATGACCTTTGCCAGCAGCGCGTCGTAGTAGGTGGTCACCTCCTGGCCCCGAAAACACCCACTGTCCACCCGTACCCACGGCCCGGACGGCTCGCGCAGGAGGCGCACTACCCCGACCGACGGCAGAAAGCCGGCGTCGGGGTCCTCGGCGTTGATCCGCGCCTCGATAGCGGCGCCGGTAGGCACCGTTTCGCTCTGCGGCGCGAGACGCTCGCCGGCGGCGATGCGGATTTGCTCCTGGACCAGGTCCACACCGTGTACGACCTCCGTGACCGGGTGCTCGACTTGCAACCGGGCATTGACTTCGAGGAAGTAAAAGCTATTCTCCTGACCCACCGGCGCCGTCTCTACCAGAAACTCGACCGTGCCGGCGCCCACGTAGCCGGCCGCCCGCGCCAGCCGCACAGCCGCCGCCCACAGCGCCTGCCGGGTCGCAGCGGGGAGACCGGGTGCGGGGCTTTCCTCGATCAGCTTCTGAAAGCGCCGCTGCAAGCTACAATCGCGCTCGCCCAGATGGCGCACGTTGCCGTGCGTATCGGCGAGTATCTGCACCTCGACGTGCCGGGGTCGCTGCACCTGCCGTTCGGCATACACCCGGCTATCGCCGAACGCCGCCACCGCCTCGCCGCGCGCCCGCTCCAGCGCCGCCGCTAGTTCGTCCGGCGTCGCAACGGCACGCATCCCCTTCCCGCCCCCACCACCGGCGGCCTTCAGGAGCAGCGGATAGCCGATCTGCGCCGCGACCTCGGCCGCGGCGGTCGGATCGTCGGGCAGCGGGTCGGCCGTACCCGGTACGGTCGGTACGCCGGCCGCGTCCGCCAAGCGGCGCGCGGCTACCTTGTCCCCCATCGCCGCCAGCACGTCCGGGGGCGGCCCGATGAACACCAGCCCCGCCGCCGCGCACTCCCGTGCAAGGGCCGCGCTCTCGGAGAGGAAGCCGTAGCCGGGGTGGATAGCCTCGGCGCCGGCCGTCTTGGCCGCAGCGAGGATGTTCGCACTACGGAGGTAGCTCTCCGTAGCCGGCGCTGGTCCGATGCCGTAGGCCTCGTCGGCCAGCCGGACGTGGAGCGCCGTGCGGTCGGCGTCGGAGTAGACGGCGATGGGGCTGATACCCAGCTCGCGGCAGGCGCGAATCACTCGCACCGCGATCTCCCCCCGATTCGCAATCAGCAGCTTCCGGAACATGCTTCATTCACCGTCACTGGCTGGCCTCCCACCCTCGCCCTCTCCCATGCTGAGGCACAGGGGAGGGAACTCGCCGTCCCCCCGCCGCAGCGGGGGGCCATAGGGGGGCCGGTCAACGGAATACCGAGGGGCGCTGGCGCGGTGCCGCACTCTCCGCCATAACTTCCGTGCTAGGATAGTAGCATCATGGCTGCCAGTGTTGTGGCGCGCACTGCCGGTGCCCTCAAGAGCGACCAACCGCTGCTCACTCCCCAGGCGGAGAAACGGGACTCCGAGGTAGCTTGGACCGCGGAATCCGATCACGCCATTGCCAATATTCGTCGAGGTTCCGATACGGGGCCGGCGAGTCGATGACTCGTGCCATATCCGGTGTTAGGTAGTTCATCCAATAGTCATCGAACACGTCCGGGCCATGGGGTGCGAATGGCCCGTTGCCATCCACCAAGCCCTGAATACTCCTGATTGAGCCGATGTTCCTGGTATTTCCGCTCCCAGGCCGCTCACCGGCGATGCGCCACTTCTCTTGTAGCAAGAAGGTGAAATCGCCGATGACGGATACAATGCTCTGGAGATCGTCAATTGTGTAAACACGGCGTTCGTCAACCGCGCCGTCCACACGGCTGTAGATCGTGCCGAGGATGAAATGCCCGCTATATTCCTCGTATGGGAACGTGATGTTCTTCTTGGATTCGCGTTGTCGAAAGTAGCCGGTAAATGATCCCAGTGTGAAGCCGTTCACCGAATGCCGGGTCTTCCGATATGTGCTCTTCAGGTCAAGTGCAAACTTGCTGTCGTCTGGAGCAAGGATGCTGATGTCAGGATAGTGGTTTTGATGCTCACTCAGTATTAATCTGAACCCGTGCTCCTCGGCGAACCGAGAGATGACAGGAAATAGCATCAACTCGATGATCTTGGACACCACTTTTGTATCTATTGAGATTGTATAAATGCGGCGATATACGTCAATGAACCCTTTGACTACCCAGTCGCCGGTGTCCGTAGCCAAGGAGTCCGTGAATCTGTTGAAGTGCCCGGCGAGAGCTTCTCTGAATTCCTCTGCGTTCATTTCCCAACCGCTTTCTTGTTCGAGATTTGCACGGGAGCTATGTTCCGATTAGAAGAATCTCCCTCGACTTGCCATTGGTGGACAACACATATTGATATTCTCCGTAGTGCCGAACAGTGACATGGTGCTTGTATCTCTGCAGTAGATGGAGCAACTCCCCCTCGGAGGGGATGCCGTCACTGCGATAGGAGACGACGATAATGCTGTCCTGGTGTCTCCTGAACACGCTATCGAAAGCAGCGTAAATCTTTCGTTTATCGCCCCATTCGCTTTGCCGTGCCTTCAGCCGAAGATGCTTGGAGCTATAGTCAATCATCTCGCCCCAAGTATCGTACATTGCCAGACCCTCCAAGAAATGGTAGTACCAATGATAGTCAACAGATGATCCTTTCCTGGATATGTAAGGAGTATCAATATAGACGAGATCATACTCGTTTGGAGCAGCGGCGGCATCCATATTCAGCGCAGCGTTTCGCTGCCCGTTGTCGAAGACGGCTTCGTTCGCTTCTTGTACGAAGATACGGAACCACTCGTCAAACGGCTTGTCCCACGAAGTCTTGTTGCCGAAAGATCGCTTCACGTCGGCTAGTCGGATGTAGAGATTCTTGCGGTGAAAGAGATTATATGGCCGTTTCACTATACAGGACTGGCACAGAGCGAAGAAAGCAAGGGCAAGTTTGCACGGATCACTGATCTGACGGATATTAGTGATAGTTTGATCAATCCAAGCATTCTCTTCATCCGTGAAGTAAATATCGGTGAAATTGCTCTCGACAAATGAACGATATGCAATACCGCGGTCTCTCTGAAGAACCCACTCTACTTCGTCAGGATTGAGTTGAGTGTGATTGTTCTCGATGAGCGCCAAACCGATGTAGTAATTGAAGCGGAGGCAGTCGTTGTATGTTACCTGTTTCCCTTCTTGTTTCAGGCGATAGCCAATGGCACCGGTGCCACCGAAGGCATCCAGGCAGGTAGAGAAATCGAGGTCCGAGACCTGCTCCCAAATCCAGTTGGCGAGCTTGGCCTTGCTACCTTGATAGCGAGTGGAGGGGAACTTCCCGGCTATTCCGAGTGGGAGCGTCGGCTGATAGATGGTAGCTGTGCCCATGGTCAACCCTTGTGCCCTGACACGTTATTGTAACGCTACGCCCCCGGTTGGGGTTGCCGTAGACCGGGCTATTCGTCCTACATTGTCGGCGCGCCCAGCCTACAGCGGAATGTTGCCGTGCTTTTTCGGCGGGTTGGTGTCGCGCTTGTTTTGCAGCACGTCAAGCGCGGCGATCAGGCGTGGGCGGGTCTCGTGCGGCTCGATCACGTCGTCAATGTAGCCCCGCTCGGCGGCGCTATACGGGTTGGCAAACTGCCCCTCGTACTGCGCGATCAGCTCTTGGCGCCGCGCCGCCGGGTCCGCGGCCTGGGCCAGCTCCTGCCGGAAGATGATGTCCACAGCGCCTTCCGCCCCCATGACGGCGATCTCGGCGCTCGGCCAGGCAAAGTTGAAGTCGGCGCGCACGTGCTGGCTGCTCATCACGTCGTAGGCGCCACCGTAGGCTTTGCGCGTAATCACCGTCACCTTGGGTACCGTCGCCTCGCAGTAGGCGTAGAGCAGCTTGGCCCCGTGCCGGATGATCCCACCGTGCTCCTGCGCTACGCCGGGCAGGAACCCCGGCACGTCCACAAACGTCACCAGCGGGATGTTGAAGCAGTCGCAGAAGCGCACGAACCGCGCTCCTTTGGTCGAGCTGTCAATGTCCAGTACGCCCGCCAGCACGGTCGGTTGCTGCGCTACGATCCCCACCGAGCGCCCGTTCATCCGGGCGAAGCCGGTCACGATATTCTGCGCCCAGCGCTCCTGCACCTCCAGGAAGTCGCCATTGTCCACGATGTGCCGGATCACTTCCCGCATGTCGTAGGGCCGGTTGGGCTGCTCCGGCACGATGGTATCCAGCTCGCGGTCCATCCGCTGCGGCGAATCGCCGGTGGAGACGACGGGCGGGTCGTCCAGGTTGTTCGAAGGCAGAAAACCGAGCAGCCGGCGGGTGAGGTGCAGGCACTCCGGCTCGGATGCCGCCAGGAAGTGCGCCACGCCGCTCGTCGCGTTATGTACCAGCCCACCACCCAAGTCCTCGAACGTCACCTCCTCGTGCGTGACCGCTTTGATGACGTCCGGGCCGGTCACGAACATGTAGCTCGTACCGTCCACCATCAGGCAGAAGTCGGTGATCGCCGGCGAGTAGACGGCGCCGCCCGCGCACGGCCCCATGATCGCGGAGATCTGCGGCACGACCCCGGAGGCCAGTGTATTGCGGACAAAGATGTCGGCGTAGCCGCCGAGACTGGCCACCCCTTCCTGGATACGCGCCCCGCCGCTGTCGTTCAGGCCGATAATCGGCATACCGTTCCGCGTGGCCAGGTCCATGACGCGGCAGATTTTTTCCGCGTGCGGCTCCGACAATGACCCGCCGAAGACTGTGAAGTCTTGCGAGAACACCGCCACCGGCCGCCCGTCAATCCGTCCATAGCCGGTGATGACCCCGTCGCCGAGCGGACGGTTGCCGTCTACGCCAAACGCCGACGAGCGGTGGCGGACGAGTGTGCCCAATTCCTCGAAGCTACCCGGATCGAGCAGCAGGTCCAGCCGTTCGCGGGCCGTCAGCTTGCCGGCCTGGTGCTGGCGCTCGATCCGCGCCGCGCCGCCGCCCTCCAGCGCCGCCGCTTTGAGCGTCCGCAGGTGTGCGACTTGCTGCGCGCGGCTCGGACGATGATTGGTGCTACCCGTTTTGGTGGTGTCCTGCTCTACGGTATCGGTCATAGACCTTCTGTCCGTTGCCGACCTACCCCTATCCCCTCCCTCCAGGGAAGGAAATACCGGGTGCCTTGCTGACTCCCCTTCCCTTCAGGGAGGGAGCCGGGGGTGGGTCCAAATGGTATGCAGAGCGTAACACCGGGCACGGCGGCGGGCAACAGCGCGGCGGTTGCCCCGCTTGTAGGCACCTCGCGCTGGCGATGATTTGACGGGCTGCGCTGCCCGCCCGTATGCTGATGGTCACGCGAGAACGACGCTGCGGGAGGTGAGCGAATGCCCCACGTGACAGTGCAGCTCTTGGCCGGTCGCACCGTGGATCAGAAGCGGGCGTGTGCGGAGGCGATCACGCAGGCCATTGTGGAGCACCTCAATGCGCCACGTGGCGGAACCTCGGTGGTCTTCCAGGAAGTCCAGCGCGATGAATGGGCCTCGGGCGGCAAGCTGATGTCCGATAGCGATTAGCCTGCGCCCTAGGACGACCGCTGAAAGCGACGGCGACGCTTCAGCTCGCTCGTGCGTAGCGGGGGTGGGGGCGGACCGTCCATGGTGGTCGGTTGGAAGGTCGGCGTCTCGTTCCGGGCCAGCATGGCCAGCAGCCGGCGCACGCGCTCGTTCCACTCGCCGCTGCCGCGCGCATGGTAGGCGCGCAGCGGTTCGAGTGTGCCGGGCGTGGCGAGGAACTCATCCAGTTCCTGGCGCCCTTGCACGCCACTATGCTCCGCGACTTGGACGACGTAGTAGACGTGTCCGTGGAGCGTGACGAAATCCTCCTCGCCGGCCAGCGGCCGCAGGAGCAGGCGCTCCAATTCCTCGCTCGCGGCTGCTGTGAACTCCTTGACCGGGGTGATCGCGGTCTGTGCTTGCCGTCGTGCCCGTAGCTCCAGCCAGACGAAAATCGCCTTCTCCAGGCCACCGATCAGAAAGTCAGGCACCACGCGCTGTTGCCGCTCCTGCGCCTGCACTTCCAGCGAGAAAAACCGCACGGAGTCGCCACCGATGGCCTCCAGGTCCTCCAGGCTCAGGGCGGCCATGAGCGGGTGGACCCCGGCCGGCGGCGCAGATGATAGATGGATGCTCCTGGACTTCAGCCCCAGGCTACTTACCGTCAGCGCCAGGAAGCGGAGCGACCGACAGGCGCGCACGCGCTGGCGCACCGCGTCAATCGAGGGCGCTAGTGACAAGGCCTGCTCCACGCTAATCCGCCCATGCTCCAAGTAGGCTTCCAGTTCCTCTTCCTGCCGCCGCTGCCGGTAGGCTTCATTGATCCGCGCTTCCCGCTCTCCCAGCCAGAGGTCGCCAGGGAGATTGGCGCCCACCTCATGCGTGTTGAGCAGCCGAACGAGCGCTTCCGACGTTGCCGGTGGCTCGTCGGGTTCCGGCTCGAACCCGTCGTAGGCTTGCGCCAGTACCATGTCAACGGCGAAAGGCGTGAGGGGGACCGTTTGCGCCTCGTGCGCCTCGCCATCCGCACGGACGCGGTCCAGGAGAACGTCCCAACCGTCCGCGATCTCCTGGTCGCTGGCCGCATCCACGGCCGCTTCGATGTCGTTCCCGGCCTGCTCGTAGCTCTCTTGCGCCCGTGTCCGCGCTTCCGCATCATCCGTACCGGCCCGCCGCAGCACTTCGGCCAGAAACAGCACGCGCATGCGCGCCCCGAGCGGCGCTACCCGTACCGGCGAGAGGTACTTCTGCCAGCGCATCAGGTCCGATTCGGGGTTCTCGGTGTCGGCGAACTCCTCCACGAATTCGCCGTATTGCCAGCCATCGCTCGCGGCCCAGATTGCGGCAAGCTCCAGGTACAGCTCGACGGCCGGCCCGGCCACCGGGCGGGTGAAGGTCACCTCGTCATAGAGGCGCAGCGCCTCCCCGGCCAAGTCGAACAACTCCTGGAAGTTCTCCAACGACACACTGCCCTCGTCCGCCAATGCACGCAGGGCCTCGCCACTGAGCGCGTTGGCCGCGTAGAGCGCGCCGGCCTGCACGTAGCGACTGCGCGGCGTGAGTTGGTCCAGGGCCAGCACGACGTCGCAGGCCCGTTGCACGTAGGCTGCGCGATCCGTCGGACGCACTTTGGGGAGCGAGCGCTGTCTACTCTTGCGTTCTTCGATGAAGCGGAGTAGATCGTTGGTGCTCTGTAACGCTTGCTCGCCGACCACGCGGTACTGGCGCTCCATGCGCGTGAATTCCCAGAGGCGGTCGGCGATTTGGGTATCCGCTTCAATCATGGTCACAGACCTCCATACGCATCAGGTTAGTCGGAGGGTGCCGTGCGCCGCCGGGGGCATGGCACGACCCTCCGAGAGTACACATACGCTGCTGTGCATACCACAAGCACTCGAACCTTATACCGGAAATGATTGAGAGCGAATGCTTGTTCGCCGCATTGAGCCGTGAACCATAGAGACTGCTGCGGCGCTGGCAATTCAGAGTGTACAGCCGGAGCCTGCTCACGGCAAACGGAGTCTAACACCAGCAGTGGCCGGGCCGGGCGTTCGCCGGCTATGCTTGTACGCGAGCGAACGGTCCGGCTCAACTACCGTGAGCCGGGAGGAGGACGGCGTTGTCGGTGCAGGATGGTGTGGCGGATGTGCTCATCGTCGGCGCGGGGGCGTCGGGAGCGGCGGTGGCGTGGTCGTTGTCGCAGGCCGGGCTATCGGTCGTCTGCCTGGAGCAAGGCGGCTGGGTAGACCCGCAAGCGTATCCCCACAACCGGCCCGATTGGGAGCACCACCGGGCGACCGATTTTGCCAAGGACCCGAATGTTCGCCAGCGCCCGGAAGACTATCCCGTCAACGTGGACCAGACGCCGATTGTGCCGCTCATGTTCAATGCCGTCGGCGGCAGCACCATCCACTGGAGCGGCCATTTCCCCCGCTTTCGTCCCTCCGATTTCCGCGTCCACACCCTCGATGGCGTCGCCGATGACTGGCCCTTGACCTACTGGGACCTGGAGCCGTACTACGAGCAGAACGACGCGATGATCGGGGTCACGGGCTTGAACGGCGATCCCGCCAATCCGCCCCGCCAGCCCCGGCAGTCGCCGCCGCTCGGCCTCGACCGCGCCGGCGAGGTCTACGTCCGTGGGCTGGAGCAGCTGGGCTGGCATTGGTGGCCGTCGGACTGTGCCCTGATTACCGTGCCGCACGGTGACGGCCGTAGCGTGTGCAACAACTGTGGGCCGTGTGACATGGGCTGCCCTATCGGCGCCATGTCCAGCGCCCACTTCACCTACTGGCCGGCTGCCCTCGCCCAGGGCGTGCGCCTCGTGACCCATGCCCGCGTCCGGGAGATTACGGTAGACGCAGACGGTCGCGCGGCTGGCGTCGTCTTCTACGACCGGGCTGGCAACGAGCACCGCCAAGCGGCGCGGGTGGTCGTGCTCGCCGGCAACGGCGTCGGTACGCCACGCCTGCTCCTCAACTCGACCTCGCCCCGCTTTCCGCACGGCCTGGCCAACGACAGCGGGCTGGTCGGCCGCAACCTGATGTTTCATCCGGTGGCGTTCGTGAGTGGGGTGTTCCCGGAGCGGGTCAACGGCTACCGGGGACCGGACGGGCTGCTCATCCACTGCCAGGAGTTCTACGAGACCGACCGCAGTCGCGGTTTCGTGCGCGGCCTTCAGCTGCAATTCGCCCGCGACGTCGGGCCGCTCGGCACGGCCTTAGGCTCCTTCACGGGCCAGCTTTTGCCCTGGGGTGCCGATCACCACCGCACTTGGCGCGAGCGGTTTGGTCATGCCCTCACCGTGGCCGTGATGGTGGAAGACCTGCCGGAGCTACATAACCGCGTCACGCTCGACCCGGTGCTGCGGGACGGACACGGCATCGCGGCCCCACGGGTCGAGTACACGTTGAGCGAGAATAGTCGGCGTGCGCTCGATTTCGGCGTTGCGCGAGCGACTGAAGTCTTCGAAGCTGCCGGGGCCCATACGGTGTTCACCCAGTCGCCGCTGCGTAACTCCGGCTGGCATCTGATGGGCACCGCGCGGATGGGTGACGATCCCCAACACTCCGTCACGGATCGTTGGGGGCGCACCCACGACGTTCCCAACCTCTTCATTGTAGACGGGAGCCTGTTCGTGACCTGTGCGCCGATCAACCCGACCAGTACGATCCAAGCCTTGGCGCTCCGCACCGCGGACTGGCTCGCCAACAACTTTTCCGAGGTGGCCTCATGACTAGCCAAGCCGACGGCTATCGCGTCCTGACCGCAGCGCAGCAAGCCACCCTCACGGCGATTCAGGACGAGCTTGTGCCACCGGATGGAGCGCTGCCCGGTGCCGGTGAGTCCGGCGGGGCCGCTGCCGTGGACGGCTACCTCCACGCGCAGCCGCCGTTGCAGACGAACGTCCTCACGGCCCTGGCGGCCGTGGACGCCAGCGCCCAAGCCCGCGCTGCTGAACCGTTGCGCAGTGCTAGTCTCACGTCCCCGTTCGCGGCGTTGTCGGCCGCGGCGCGCGTGGCCGTCTTGCGCGCCGTCGAGATGGAGCACCCCGAGCCGTTCCGCACGCTGGTCGAGCTGACGTACACCGCCTACTACACCAACCCGGCCATCCAAGCCCTCCTCGGGCCGGATGCCCAACCGCCCCAGCCCCACGGCTACCCGCCCCCGGCTCCCTTCGACCCGCGCCGCTTGGAGCGCGTCAAGCAGCGTGGCCAGCTCTGGCTCGACGCCTAAGAGCCGGGCTGCTGTCGGGGCCTGCCGCACGATATGGCGGCGTGAGGACGTACTTTGCTGTCCGTCCAAGGGATGCTATGATATGGAGCAGTCGGGGCTGCTTAACTTGGAGACGGAGTGGATATGTTGTTAAGCACAGGCACCCCGACCTGGAAGGAGACGGGGACATGAAACCCCTCGCAAGCAGCAGGTTCACACGCCGCACGTCGGCCCTGACCCTGGCCGCGCTGGCCGGCGGCACGGTACTCGCAGCGTGCGGCGAGCCGACCGTCCGCTATGTCGGCCAGCCACAGGCCGGGCCAGCGGGACCAGCGGGACCAGCGGGACCCAAGGGTGAGACTGGTGCCCAAGGCGCGCAGGGTGTCCAGGGCGCAGCGGGGAAGACTGTCGATCCGGTCACCCTCGAGGTCGCTCACTACTGGCTGCGCGCCCCGGAGCACCCCCGCACCCAGACGGTCAAGGGTGCTGAGGCGCTCTTCAAGCCCATGTACCCGCACGTCGTCCTCGATACCTACCCGATTGTCGGACAAGATCGGAACTACCAGCAGGCGCTGACCACCTGGGCTGCCTCCGACACCCTCCCGGATGTCATTCAGGGCATGGCTGCCTACTACCTGGAGGGCTGGGTGAATCGCGGCTTGGTTGCGGACCTCACGGCCGAGCTTAAGCTGAGGAAGTGGCAAAAGGACGAGCATTACTACTCGCCGATGCACTCGGAAGTCGCCGGCAAAGTGTACGGCATTCCGTGGCACCTGAACGTCAACTCGTGGGTCTACAATGCGGACATGTTCGACAATGCCAGCCTCAGTCACCCCGACGACACGTGGACCACTGCCGACGTTTTCGAAGCCGCGACCAAGCTCACCGACGCCGACAACAAGCAGTGGGGCATCTACCACGCTGGCCCCTTCCCCGCCCTCACCTGGCCCATGGTCTACGCCAACGGCGCCGACGTGTGGGAACGCTCACCGTTCAAGACCTTGTTCCACCACGAACAGCAGCTCGAGGTATTCCAGTGGGCCTATGACACCATTCACAAGTACACAGTACATCCCCAGATGTTCGATGCCGAGCGCAAGCGGCTCAACACCGATCTCAACTTCAACAAGGGCAACTACGCCATGGCCGGCAACAGCAGCCCCAAGGGGTCGTTCAAGACCATCAAGGGCGCCTTCAGGATGCAGGTCATGCACACCCCGCGCTGGGAGGGCACGAAGAACCGCGTCACCAACTTCAACAACATCCCCGGCGTGGTGACCTCCACGGCAGAGAAACGGGGCGCGTTCGAGGCTGCCGTTGACTTCGTGACCTTCTTGAGCGGTGAAGAGGCACAGTTGGTGAACGCCGAGACTGGTGCCGCATTCCCCGTCAACAAGAAGGCTGCCAACTCACCGACGTATCTGAACGAGTTCCCCGAGTTGAACATGAAGGTCACTACGGATATTCTCGAAACACTGCCGGATCAGTGGGCGCGCGGCTACGCCGTGTGGGAGCACTGGCGGGCCTGGTACGACGTCATCCTGCCGATCCTGCAGGAGGGTTTCAGCGGCAAGTGGAGTATGCCCGATACCGCCCAGCGGGCGTCGGAGGCTGGCGACGCGATTGTCCAAAAGGCGCTCTCGTAGCCCTGCTCCGGCCTACAACGGCCCCTGGATACCACACGAGCCGGGCCGGCTACTGGCCCGGCTCGCGGCCGCCCCGGACGTGTAACTCAGGTGGCGAGATCGCCCGCCGTCGAGGCGGAGCATCCCCCACCGTTCCGTACTGACATACACCGCCCACCACACAACCCGGCCCCGCCGCGCTTCGGCGCGCGCCGCCTGAAGGCAGGACCGCTGCCGCTTTGCCTCGCTTTCCCTACCTGTGCTGCTTGCCCTACATAGTCCTGCCGAGGACGCTTGACACGTCTGTGGTACGCTCAACCCGACAAACTCAGGACAAGGAGTGATGATGACAGCGCAGACGGATCTGATTGGCCAACCCGTACAGGAGTTGGACACCCCGGCCCTGCTTGTTGATCTTGATGTCATGGAGGGCAACATTCGCCGCATGGCCGACTATTTCGCCCAGTACGGCGTCAACTGGCGCCCCCACACCAAGGGCGTGAAGGTGCCCGGCATTGCCCAGCAGGAGCTTGCCGCCGGCGCCATTGGGGTCACCTGTGCCAAACTGGGCGATGCCGAGGCGATGGCCGCCGGGGGCATTGACAACATTCTCATCGCCAACCAGTTGGTCGGCCGGCGCAAGCTGGAGCGCCTCGCCGCGCTCGTGCGTAGCGGCACTACCGTCGTCGTCGCCATAGATAGCGCGGAGCAGGCGCTGGCCATGGACGCGGCGGCGCAAGCCGGCGGTGTCAAGATCAACGTGGTCTTGGAGCTTAACGTGGGCATGGATCGCTCCGGTGTGCTCCCGCGGGACCCGGCGCTGGCCCTGGCCCACCAGGTTCACGCGCTCCCTGGCCTGACGCTGTGCGGGCTAATGGGCTGGGAGGGCCACGCGGCCGATATTCCCGATCCGGCGGCCAAGCGGCAAGCGATTGCCGCCGCGATAGAAGAACTGGTGGCGACGGCGGAGCAGTGCCGAGCCGCCGGCCTGCCCTGCGAGATCGTCAGTTGTGGCGGCACCCAGACCTATCAGGTCACGGCCACGCTGCCGGGGATCACCGAGGTGCAGGCCGGTGGCGGCATCTTCTGCGACATGGAATACAGCAAGTGGATAGACCACCCCATCGGGTTGTCCCTGCTGGCTACCGTCGTGAGCCGTCCGGACCCGCAGCGCATCATCGTAGACTCCGGTTTCAAGGCCCTGGGCCGGCCGCTGACCGATCCGCAGCCCCGCGACATCACCGGCGTGACCGGCATCGCATTATCGGCCGAGCACGGCACAATCAGCCTGGACGCGCCAAATGACACGCCGCGCTTCGGCGACAAGATCGTGATCTATGCCGGCTACGGCGATATGACCGTCTTCCTCCACGATGAGCTATACGGCGTGCGTAACGGCCAAGTCGAAGCCGTCTGGCCGGTCTTCCCCCGCCGCAGCTTCCGCTAACCCACACCCGGCGCTCCCACCGAATACTGGCCTAGACCGTGCCAGCGGGCCGCTGCGGTGCTACACTTTGGCCGGGATCGTTCACGGGTAGGTCTGTAGCATGATGGAACGCTCGCACGAGTGCGTCGAATTGGGGCGCGGTGTCTACGACGCCTCACGCGCTGCGGCGCTCTCGGGTGTGCCTCAGAGTACGCTCCATTATTGGGCGCGTACCGGCCTTTACCGTCCCTCCATTTCCCCGCACCCCAGAGTGCGGCGTTGGTCGTGGGCCGACTTGCTGGCGCTCCGGGCCATTGATTGGCTGCGCCGCGCCAAGGGCGACGAACAGCCGCAGAAGACCAGTATGCAGCGTATTCGACAGGCGCTCCAGGAGCTTGACAAGCAAGACCTGCCTCGTGAACGGCTGCGGCAGTTGGTACGTGTCTCGCCGGGGGGAGAGTTGTTCTTCGAGGATGATGGGGGGGTGGTGCGAGCCGCACCTGGGCTTCAAGCGGGATGGCTGGACATGCTCGACTTGGTAGCGCCTTACCACAATGGTCCGGACTTATTGGAGCCGCGTCCGCTCCTGCGGATTATCCCTGGCAAGTTACAGGGCGAGCCGCACCTGCTGGATACGCGGATTGCGTCCGCAACCGTCTACACGCTGCACAAAGGCGGCTATGGGACGGAGCAGATCATGGCAATGTACCCGGAGGCCGCACCCCACGCCCTGCAGCAAGCGATTGATCTCGAACAGTCACTCGTCAGTCAGGCTGCGTAGCCAAGCGACACGGAAACGTTGGACCGTTGGACGCACACTTCGTTCTGGACCACAACTTCCCTTGGCAGGTAACGAAGCTGCCATGGCCTGGGCATCTCCGGCTCACGCGGCTTGCCGCCTACGACGCCAGTTTGATCCAGCATTACGATGATTGGCAGATTCTCGATGCCCTCAGCCGCCGCGGTGACGTAGATGGCTTCATCACCAACGATGCGAACATCCTGCAGCTAGCGCGCGAGCTGGTGGTGCTGTCTGGGACCCACCTCACCCTTGTCGTCGCAGATGGTGTTGGTCACGATCCGATTCGGGCTACCGGCCTGGTCATGCTTTATCTGGGGCAAATAGTGCATCGGCTCTCGCACCGACCTCAGCGACCTCAGATTTTCACGCTTCGTCCGGTCGGCTTGGGCCACTACCAGTCCAGTCCTGCGAAACAGATCAACCGCCTCGCTGACCACCGGAACATTGCCCCACCAGAGTTAATCGCAAGAGAGCGTGAGCAGTTGGCCGCGTTCCGACGGGAATCCAGGCAACCACCCTCTCTGGGAGAGGGCCGGAGTGAGGGCAGTGCGACCGACGCCGGTTAGGCGCTGGCTTGCTGGATTGCTTGCCAGACGCGCTCCGGTTTGAGGGGCATGTCGAGGTGGGTCACGCCGAGCGGTCGCACCGCGTCAATGACCGCGTTGACTACGGCCGGGGTCGAGCCGATGGTGCCGGCCTCGCCAACCCCTTTGGCCCCCAGGATGTTATTCGGCGTGGGGGTCTCCGTCCGGTCCGTCTCGAAACTGGGGAGCATACCGGCCTTCGGTGCCGCGTAGTCCATCAGCGACCCGGTGAGTAGCTGACCGGCACCATCGAACACGATTTCCTCGTAGAGCGCCTGCGCGATCCCCTGCGCCAGCCCACCGTGGACCTGCCCATCCACCAGCTTGGGGTTGATGGCCGTCCCGCAGTCGTCCACCGCCACGTAGCGCTTGATCTCCACCTGCCCGGTCTCGGTATCCACCTCGACGATACAGGCATGGGTGCCGAACGGGAAGGTGTACCCCGGCGGATCGTAGAAGTGCGTGAACTCCAGGCCCGGGTCCAACCCCTCGGGAATGTCAACATGCGTGATCGCCGCCGCGGCCACGTCGGCAAACGCGATGCTGCGGCCCGGCACCCCGCGGACGTGCGCCTGGCCAGCGGCCAAGTCTATGTCTTCTGGAGCCGCCTCCAGCAGGTGCGCCGCGATCTTCAGCACCTTGTCCCGCACCTTCTCGGTCGCAAAGTGGACCGCCGGCCCACCCACCGCAATACCGCGGCTGCCGAACGTCCCGACGCCGTACTGGACTTGGCCGGTATCACCATGCAGCACCACGACATCATCGAGCGACACGCCCAGTTGATCGGCGACCATTTGGGCAAAGGTGGTCTCCTGCCCCTGGCCGTGCGGTGACGTGCCGGTGAGCACCGTCACGTTCCCGTTGGGGTCCACGCGCACGGTGGCGCTCTCCCAGCCACCCATGCCGGCCAGGTCCTTCGAGGGGCCAAATCCGCAAATCTCGACGTAGGAGGACAACCCCAGCCCCAAGTAGCGGCCCTGCTCGCGGGCGGCGGCCTGCTCCTGCCGGAAGCCGTCGTAGTCAATCATCTCCAGCGCCCGATCCAGCGAGGCGTCATAGTCGCCGCTGTCGTACTCGTTGCCGGGCGGGGTGGTGTAGGGGAACTGGTCGGGTTGGATAAAGTTGCGGCGCCGTACTTCGGCCGGATCGAGGTTCAGTTCGCCAGCGATGGCGTCCATCGTGCGCTCGATGAGGTAAGTCGCTTCGGGCCGGCCGGCGCCCCGATAGGCCGCAGTGGCGATCTTGTGCGTGTAAATACCGAGGACCTCGGCGTAGTAGTCCTGGAAGTCGTAACAGCCGTTGCCCATCCCCGCCGTCAGCCCTGGGATGGCCGGGGTGGTGGCGTGTTGGTAGGCGCCTAGATCGGCCAGTACCTTCATGCGTAAGCCGAGCAGCTTGCCGTCGTTGGTGACGGGTGCCTCGATATAGTCAATCTGATCCCGCCCATGGATGCACGTGATGAAGTCCTCGCTCCGGTCCTCCACCCACTTCACCGGCCGGCCGAAACGCACGGCCAAGTGCCCGGTGAGCACCTCGTCGGGATAGAAGTTGGCTTTTGCCCCAAACCCCCCGCCGACCTCCGGCACGATCAACCGCAGATTGTGCTCGGGAATACCCAACAGCTTGGAGAACTGGGTCCGCAGCAGATGGGGAAACTGGCTCGTGGCCCAGATGGTGAGTTGGCCGGAGGCCACGTTGTAGTCGGCTGCCAGGCAGCGCGGCTCCATGAACAGCGGCAGCAGGCGCTGGTTGACCAGGCGTAGCTTCACCACCCGGTCGGCTCGCGCAATGGCGGCCTCAATATCTCCCGCCTCAGCGACAGTGCGAAAAGAGACGTTGCTATCCATCGCTTCGTGGACCAGCGGACTGTCTGCATCGAGCGCCTGCTCGATGTCTATGACTACCGGCAGCGGATCGTAGTCCACCTCGACGAGATCAACCGCGTCGCGAGCCTGGTACGGGTCCTCGGCCACCACACACGCGATGGCCTCACCAACACACCGCACGGTGTCCGTGGCCAGCAACGGCAGTCCCGTCTCCGTCATGCCCTCCACGGCCGCAAAGGCGGCGATGTTGTTTTCGATCTGACCCTCAAGGTCGGCCGCCGTGAGCACTGCGACCACGCCCGGCGCCGCCTCGGCCGCGCTGGTATCCACCCGTGTCAGGCGTGCGTGCGCCTCCATGCTCCGCACGAACGCCGCGTGCAGCGCACCGGGAATCCGCACGTCGTCAACGTAGGTGGCTCCCCCCTGGATCAGGCGCGGGTCCTCGCGCCGGCGGATGGGTGCCCCGACGAACTTGGGCAGGCTCGGCGTTGCGGTCGTCATAGTCGCAACCTCCTGATGTTCGCTGAATCGTAGAGCGAGAGAGCCGGCGGCTCACCCCGCCGTACCGGAGTTTCGCCGGTTATGTCGTTTAGTGCTCCGAGCGCCATGGTCCGGGAAAGTGAGCCTCCGGCAAATCGCGCCTGCCGGAGCTACTAGCTTCCCGCCTGTGCCGCTGCCTGCTCCACCGCCCGCCGCGTGTAGACGCGGACGAGA
>JAJDZR010000315.1 GCA_022824545.1 Chloroflexota bacterium | reverse complement strand
CCCCTTCCCTGCGAGGGAAGGGGGTCATCACGGAGACCAACCGCAGCTTCTCCGGTCCAGCCCACATGCCCCCACCGCTTCGCAGGGGGACACGGGCACCCACAAGGGATGCTCCTACAAGCCACTGGCCGCCGGTCAATGCGGGATGGCATCGCGGAGCTTGCCGAAGAAGCCCCTGTGCTCCTCGCCGTCCTCGCCGTGCGGGGGATCGGCCTCGAAGGTGGCAGCCAACTCCTCGAATAGCTCGCGCTGGTGCGGGGTGAGGTCCTGGGGCACCACAATACGCACCGTGACAATCTCGTCGCCCCGCCCGCCACCGCGGACGTGCGCGATCCCTTGCCCGCGCAGGCGGAAGGTTCGGCCGGCCTGCACGCCGGCCGGAATCTTCAGCTTCTCGGCGCCGCCAAGCGTAGGTATCTCGATCTCGGTACCTAGCGCGGCCTGCGCCACGTCGAGGGGTAGCTCAAGGTGAATGTCCTGCCCGTCGCGTCGGAAGAACGGATGCGGCGCGACTTCCAACTCGATATACAAGTCGCCCGGCGGGCCTTCGCGCTCGCCGGCGTCGCCGCCGCCGGGGACACGGATTTGTGTGCCGTCGTCAACGCCGGGCGGGATGGTCACTTGGAGCGCGCGGGTACGCTGCATCCGGCCGGAGCCGCGGCACTCGCGGCACGGATCCTCGACGATCTGCCCCTCGCCGTCGCAACGGGGACACACGCTCCGCGTGACCACCTGGCCGAGCAGCGATTGCTGCACCTGGCGGACCTGCCCGGCACCCTGGCAGGTCGGGCAGACCTGTAGCTCGGAGCCTGGCTCCGCGCCGGTGCCGCTGCACAGCGGGCACGGCTCGTCGCGCGTGACCGTGACCTCGCGCTCACCCCCAAAGACCGCCTCCTCGAACTCCAATTGGAGCGACATCTTGAGGTCGGCGCCGCGCTGCGGTCCGGCCCGGCGGGTTGTCGGGCCACCACCGAAGAACGTCTCGAAGATGTCGGCCACCCCGCCAAAGCCAAAGGGGTCCACGCCGCCACCCGGCCCGCCCGGCCCACCCGGTCCGAACGGGCTGCGCGGTCCGTTGTGACCGAAGCGGTCGTAGGTCTGGCGTTTCTGCGGGTCGCGCAAGACTTCATAGGCCTCGCCCAACTCCTTGAAGCGGTCCTCGGCTTCAGCGGTCTTGTTGATGTCGGGATGGTACCGGCGGGCCAACTGACGGTAGGCCCGCTTGATCTCGTCCTCCGTGGCGGACCGCGGCACTCCCAGCACTTCATAGTAATCGCGTTTGGTGGTGCTCATCGGTCTCCCTCGGCAGGTGGCTCGTCCTCGGTCGGGCCGGACTGCCCGGCGGCCGCCGTATCCTTTGCCGCCGGCTGCCCGGCATCGGCTGCCGGCTGCTCTACCGGCTCATGGTACACACGCTCACCCGTCTTGAGCAGCGCTGTCCGCAACGCCGCGGATCGTTCGCGCAGGATAGCGAGATCATCCCCAACGAGCGCACTCCGCAGGTCGAGAATCTGCGCTTCGAGCGCTTGACGCTCTTGCTTCGAGAACTGGCCGCCGACCTTATCGAGCGTGCGCTCGGCGCGATAGGCCAGCACGTCGGCGACGTTCCGCGCCGCGACCAACTCCTGCGCTTGCGCGTCGGCGGCCGCGTGCTCCCGCGCCGCGGCGACCATCCGCTCGATCTCCTCGTCGGACAGCCCCGCCGCGCCGGTCACGGGGATTTCATGCTCGCGTCCGCTGGTCCGGTCTCGCGCCGCCACCTTGACGATGCCGTTGGCGTCAATGTCGAAGGTCACGTCTATCTGCGGCGTACCGCGTGGCGCTTCCGGCAGGTCCGTCAACTCGAAACGGCCCAAGGAGTGGTTGTGGGCGACCAGATCGCGCTCGCCTTGCAGGACGTGAATGGCCACGGTGCGCTGCTTGTCACTGACCGTCGTGAAGGTCTGCGTCTTCGACGTGGGAATGGTCGTGTTGCGCTCGATGAGGCGCGTGAAGAGGCCGCCTTTCGTCTCGATTCCCAGGGACAGCGGCGTGACATCGAGCAGCACCACATCCTCCACGTCGCCGGCCAGCACCGCCGCCTGTACCGCCGCGCCGAGGGCTACCACCTCGTCCGGGTTGACCCCACTACGCGGCTCCTTCCCGAACACGCGCGTCACCAGCTCGCGCACGGCCGGCATCCGTGTTTGGCCGCCGACCAAGACGACCTCATCAATGTCACCAGGCTTCAGACCGGCATCGGTCAGCGCCTGCCGGCACGGCTCCTCGGTGCGCTCGATCAGGTCGCTGACTAGCTGCTCGACCTTGGCTCGCGTCAAGACGACGTTGAGATGCTTGGGACCGGTCGCGTCGGCCGTGATGAACGGCAGGTTGATCTCCGTCTGGAGCACCGACGACAGTTCGCACTTCGCCTTCTCGGCCGCCTCCTTGACCCGCTGGAGGGCCATCTTGTCGCGGCGCAAGTCCACGCTATGCTCGCTGGCAAAGCCGGCGATCAGCCAGTCCACGATGCGATCATCGAAATCGTCGCCGCCGAGGTGCGTATTGCCGCTGGTGGAGCGCACCTCGAACACACCGTCGCCAAGCTCCAGGATGGAAATATCGAACGTCCCGCCGCCCAGATCGTAGACTGCCACCTTCCGGTCGTCCGCTTGATCGAGGCCAAAAGCGAGCGCCGAGGCCGTCGGCTCATTGATGATCCGCAACACCTCCAGCCCGGCGATCTTGCCCGCATCCTCGGTGGCCTGGCGCTGGCTGTCGTTAAAGTACGCCGGAACCGTGATGACCGCCTGCGGGACCGGCTCGCCCAGGTATTGCTCGGCGTCGGCACGGAGCTTTTGCAGCACCATCGCCGAGATTTCCGGCGGCGCATACTGGTCTTCCCGCAGGGTGACGCGCAGATCGCCTTCGGCGGTATCGGTCACGCGGTACGGGACCAACTCGCGGGTGCGTCGGACTTCCGGGTCCGTGGCCTTCCGGCCCATGAAGCGCTTGATGGAGATGATCGTGTGCTCCGGGTTGGTGACCATCTGGCGTCGGGCCATGAGGCCCACCAGACGCTCTCCGCTCTGGGACACCGCCACGACGGAGGGGGTCGTGCGGTTGCCCTCTGCGCTCGGTATCACCACCGGCTGGCCGCCCTCGACGACGGCGACGCACGAGTTGGTGGTACCGAGGTCAATGCCGATGATCCGAGGCATAGCCGCTTAGTCCGTGGTGGGAGCCGCCTCACCGGCGTCCCCGGCGGTGTCGGTTTCCGGGTCACCGGAGGTAGCGGGGGCTTCTTGGTCCGCTGCCGGCTGCTCTTGCTCCTCGGGCGGCGGTCCAACCTTGACCAACGCCGGGCGCAAGACGCGCTCATGGAGAGTGTAGCCTCTCTGGAAGACTTGCAAGACGGTATGGGCGCCCTCGCCCTCCTCGTGCATTACCGCTTCGTGGTAACGCGGATCGAACGGCTGGTTTTGGGCATCAATGGGCCGGACGCCGTGCCGCTGCAACGTTTGCATCACCAGCTGCGCGATTTGCTCAATACCTTGGATCCAGGTGAGCTGGATCAACTCGCCCGGCAGCGCGGCAAAGGCTCGCTCGAAGTTGTCTACGGTGAGGAGCAGGTCGGTCAGGAGCGGTGCCACGGCGTACTTTGACGCCTCCTCCTGCTCGAACTGCTGACGCCGGCGGTAGTTGCTGAAATCCGCCGCCGACCGTTGCCAGCGGTCGCGCATCTCATCCACTTGGGTACGCGCTGCGGCGAGTTGTTCTTGTAGCTCTTCCACGGACGGTCCGGCTGTTTCCGTGGTCGCCGATTCCGTAGTCTCGGCGGGCTGTGCTTCCTGGTCCGGCCGTGCTTCCGCCGGTGGGGTCGATTCTGCGGTCATAACGTATCTTTTTCTACCTCCGAAAGCTCTTGTAGATCAGATGCAAGTGGCCTCGGGCGCCGGCTACTTCGCGCTGGGACTGAGCAGGTCGTCGAGGGACTCCGTCATCACCTGCGACACGTAGCGGACAACGGGTACGATCTCGGCGTAGGGGAGGCGCATCGGGCCGAGCACGCCGACGAAACCGCCGGCCACACTCTCGACACCGTAGTAGGACACGACGAGGCCCAGGTCCTGCAAGATGGCCGTGCGCGGTCCGCGCGCGCCAATCAGGACGTGCATGCCTTCCGACCAGGGCAGGGTCTCCAGCAGCCCGAACAACTCTTCGGGATGCTCCAGCAGGCGCACAATGCGCTGTGCCTGTGCGGGGTGCTGGAATTCCGGTAGCTCCAGCAGCTCGACCAAGCCGGTATGGTGGAACTCCTTGCGCTGGTGCTCGTCAATCTGGGCCATGAGGCTGACCAAGCGTGCGGCGATGAACGCCTCCAGGTCGGACATGGGTTCACCCAACGCCTCAAGCTCGCTGCAGCTCAGGCCGTGAATGTGCTGATTGAGCCGACTACTGGCCGCACTGAGGTCCGTCTGGGCGGTATCCTCCGGTAGCTCGATCAACTGCTGCTTGACGGTGCCTTCCTGCAAGACCAAGACAAGCAGCCCCAAGCGCTCCTGAATGGCCAGTAGCTCGACGTGCTTCACGCGGCACTGCGCGGCCACGGGGGCACTGATGATCCCGGCGGCGTGGGCCACACGGGCCAGCAAGGTCGTCGCCACATCGAGCCACTCCTCACGCGCCAGTTGCACCGCGAGGAGCTGCCGTCTGATCGTGGATTGCTCGGCCCGAGTGAGTGCCCGTTCCTCCATCAGTTGCCGCACAAAGTAGCGGAAGCCGCCTTCCGAGGGAACGCGCCCGGCCGAGGTGTGCGGCTGGACGAGCAGGCCGGCCTCTTCCAAGCCGACCATCTCGTTGCGTACCGTGGCCGAGCTGACATCCGGGACATACTCACGCACGACCTGGCCGGACCCGACGGGCGTGGCGGAGCCGATATAGGCCTCCACAATCGCCTTCAGGATCAGCCGCTTGCGCGCACTGAGGGCCGGCGGTAGCTGATCGTGCGGCAGCGCGTCCGGTATCGCCACTATGCCCCCTCCTTAGCACTCTACCCCCCTGAGTGCTAACCAAGAATCAGCATACCACATTCTAGCCGCAGCCGCGCCTAGCAAGCCCCAACAGACGGCCATGCTCCTACGGGAGACACCTGACGGGCAGGCAGAGCAACGCCCATCACGCGGTAGTCCCGTTACGAGGATAGCCGTATCCGGAGGGCCGCGTTGACATGCCAGTGGGAGCAGGGATACGCTGACCCTGCGATCCGGCTGGACGTATGGTCGTGCCAGCCAAGGCCTCGACGACACGTCCGGTAGGCTGGCTATATGGGCGAAAGCCGGACGCCAGAGGCTTAGATCAAGCACATGGAGAAAAGAGAGGAACGCATCACGATGGTAGAGCAGAACAAGATTAGTCCGTGCCTGTGGTTCGAAAACCAGGCTGAAGAGGCCGCCAACTTCTACGTTTCCGTCTTTCGCGAGGCGCGAATTCTGACCATTAGCCGGATTTCAGCCGGTCCCGCCGAGGGGAACGCACTGGTGGAGTTCGAACTATACGGCCACAAGTTCACGGCGCTGGATGGTGGGCCGCTGTTCAAATTCACTCCTGCCATATCATTTGTCGTCAAGTGTGAATCGCAAGCAGAGATAGACTACTACTGGGAAAAGCTGTCAGCAGGTGGCAGCACCAGTCAGTGTGGCTGGCTTGAGGATCGGTTTGGCATTTCGTGGCAGGTGCAACCGGCGATCCTGCCCGAGCTCATGGAGAATGCCTCCGAGAGAGTCATGGAGGTGCTGCTGACCATGACGAAGCCGGACATCGAACAACTGCGAAGAGCCGCCGGGTACGGATGAGGCGCTGCGATGGTATCCAGCGGGGTTAGTAGGCGCTGGGGTCGTGGATGATGCGGAGGATCGAGCGGAAGATGATTTTGAGGTCCAACCAGAGCGACCAGTGCTCAATATAATGGAGGTCGTACTTGGTGCGCTCTTCAATCGAAACGTCGCCGCGCAAACCGTTGACCTGTGCCCAGCCGGTCAAGCCGGCCTTTTCGCGCAAGCGTTTGGTGTAGTCGGGCACCGTCGTCTTGAAGCGGTCAACGAACCGGGGCTGCTCCGGACGCGGCCCCACGATGCTCATGTCACCCACGATCACGTTGACCAACTGCGGAATCTCATCGAGCGAGGAGCGCCGTAGGAACTTACCGAACGTCGTCACGCGCGGGTCGTTACGCACGGTCCAATACTGCCCCGCCTGCCCCTCCGCATCGTGGGTCATCGAGCGGAACTTGATGGCGTGGAACCGCTTGCCGTCCAGGCCGACCCGCTCCTGCACAAACAGGGACGGGCCGCGCGAATCGAGCTTGACGAGCAGGGCGAGCAGCAGCAGGAACGGCGCCCCCAAGACCAAGGCGACCGAGGCCACCACCACGTCGAACCATCGCTTGACGGTGCGCTGCCACGCTTGTAGCTCGATGGATTTCACGCCGATCAAGGGCAGCCCCCGGAGGTTGACCAAGCTGGCATCGCTCATCATCACCTGGAACAGGTCAGGAAAGACGCGGATGCGCGCGCGGACCATCATGCCGAGGTCGAAGATACGCAACATTTCGGGGTGGGTCAGGGCCGGATCGGCGATGATAAGCTCGTCGGGATAGACGCGGCGCAGCACGGTATCGAGGCTATCGAGGCTGCCCAGCATCGGCGGCCGAGCGGCCGCCTGCTGCTCCGTCGGCTCCGTATCGGCGGGACTCTTGCCTTCGACAAACCCGACCACGCGGTAGCCGAGCGCTGGCGAGCGGGCCAAGTGCGCTACCACTCGCTCTGCCGACGGCCCGGTGCCGATGACCAGGCAGGTGCGCGCCAGCACACCGCGCCGACTCAGGAAGTCACGCCAGAGCGCCCAAACGTAGCGCCCGGACCCGGTCAGCGCCAGGCTGAGTATCCCGAAGTAGATGATGAGCAGCCGCGACGACTCGGTGGGGCCACGTAGGACAAAGACTCCCACGGCTACCGTGAGTATCACCCCACCGCCGACGGCAATGAGCAGGCGGGAGGCTTGCTCGGCGACGGATTGCAGGTTGCTCCGCTGGTATAGCCCGGAAGTCGCAATCGCAATGAGGATGGTCGGGATGGCAATGGCGATAAAGCCGGTATATGAGGCCAGTGTGTGGGATACGGCCGGTGGGGGAATCGCCAGCCCGAAACGCAACTGGTGGGCAAACAGGAAGGCCAGCAATACAGCCACGCCGTCGGTGACGACGAGCACTCCAGGGGAGAGGGTCCAGGCCAACTTACTTCTCCGCCGAACCGGCGCCGGATTGGCAGCCATGAACTGCGCCGGCTGAGTGACAAGCTCTCGGCTCGGCTCGGCCGCAGCCGACAGCACATCCTCCCGGTGGGCGGCGCGGCTCCGGTCGGCTTCGGTGGTGCTCATTGGCCTAGATAATACCGACAATGCCACCCGGCTGCTCGGACTTGGCCGCCTCGCGGGTCGGTGCCCTTGCCGGTTGCCGCAACCAACACCTCTCCCTACGAGGAAACCCGTCTCAGGGCCGCCGGGCGCACGCGATCAGCGACCAGGGATGCCGTGCCGAGCAACGCGATACCGGCGGTGACGAGGGCGTTGACGACCGCCGGCCGCTGGGGAGCGTAGTGCTTCCGATAGAAGACGTGCATCGCTCGGAAGAACTCGTAGGTACACTTCAGCGAGCGCTGTTTGCTGCTTTCCCCTTTGTAGTGCTTCACCTCTACACCGGCATTGTAATACACCTGCCAGCCACGCCGTTTGGCGCGAAAGGCCAGGTCCAGGTCCTCGCCATACATCCAATACGTCTCGTCGAGCAGGCCGACCTCGCCGAGCATGGAAGCACGCAGTAGCATGAACGCTCCGCACACCGAGTCCACTGCGTAGGATCGGTCGGGATCGCGGAAGGTGAGGTTGTAGGCGCCGAAGGTGGGGTTGGCGGGAAACAGCCGGGGTAGGCGGAGGAAGTGATAGAGGGCATTGGTCGGCGTGGGGAAGCTGCGCCGGCAGGCCAGGTCGAGGTGCCCGTTCCGCTTGACGAGCTTGGGGCCGGCAATGCCGACGCGCGGATGGCTGTCCATGAAGGCCAGCATCGTTGCTAAGGCGTCGCGTGGCAACTCGGTATCGGGGTTGAGTAGCAGCCGGTAGGTGCCACGGCAGCGGCGGAGGGCGAGGTTATTCGCCGCAGCGTAGCCGCGGTCCCCCGTCTCGGCCAGGCACACAACCTCCGGGAACTCGGCCGCGACCATCGCCAGCGAGCCGTCGCGTGAGCCGTTGTCCACGACGAACACCTCGTAGGCACAGGCGAGCGCACTGGCCTGTACCGAGCGCAGGCAGGCCCGCAGCAACTCCCGCGTGTTGTACGAGACGATGACAATGGACAGCGTGGGGACGACCGGCCCCGGCCCTTCCCCCGGCCGCACCGCCGCCCTCTCGCGCTGGGGTACTTGTGTCGTCATCGCCGTGGCTCGCCCTGCCGCCGGTGAAGGCCCATCAACCGCCATCGAACACCGACAGGATACCCGACCATCTTGGCTACATCACCGGTAAGGCGAATCAGCGGTACCCACGCCGCCGCCCGTAGATATTGGTCGAGTTTTCCGCCGGACGACTGCGCGGCCAGCGCCCAGAGCCGCTGATAGGGGCGGCGGACATACGCCAGCATCGCTATGACGATGAGCCAGCGCAGCACCGGCCAGTGGGAGCCTAAGAGCCAGCCCAGCGGCGCACCGAGATACACGCCGTACCGAATGGTGTGGCGCCGGCGCCAGAGGTCGGCCTTGCCGTCACCGCGCGCATAGCGGTAATACTGCCGGAAGAACGCCGGCAAGCTGGGCCGGGGACGGAAGGCGACGCGCGCAGCGGGCACAAACTGCTGGCGCACACCTTCGCGCCGCAGGGCAAGGTCGAACACCACGTCCTCACAGTAGTCGAGCCATTCCGGGTACCGGCCGGCCCGTTCCCAGGCTGCACGGCGGAAGGCAACGGACCGGCTGGAGGGCAGAAACGTGGCCGGCTCAATGTCCTCGACGGCCGGCAGCACCGTCGCCCCCATGGCCAGCTCGAAGCTGCCCTGTGGCGCCGGCACAAAGAAGCCGGCCGCGACATCGGCGCCCGCTTCAAGCGCCGCCACCAGACGGGCCAGCCACGCCGCGTGCAGGACGACGCCACCATCGGTCACGACGATGATTTCCCCTTGCGCCAACTCAATGGCACGATTGCGCCCAGCGGAGATGTTTGCGCCCGGCAGCACCTCGACGCGCACGGGCAGGTCGGGAGCGGCCCGCTGCGCGAAGTCGCATGCCAGCGCAACCGTCTGGTCCGACGACCCACCGTCAACGATCACGACCTCGTCGGGCCGGCGCTCCTGAGCCAAGATCGAGTCAAGGAGCACCGGCAACGAGCCGGCCTCGTTGAGCACTGTCATCACGAGCGAAACGACCACAGTTCTCCTCGTTTGGCGCCGATGCCCCAGCGGCCCTCAACAGCTATTCGTCCGGACACAACTCGCTATAACACGCCAACAACTGCGGCCGGATGACGGACCAGTCGTAGCGCGCGGCGACGAGCGCGCGGCCGGCTGCAGCGAGGCGTTGACCCAACGCCGGGTCCACGAGCAGACGCCCGATCTGCGCGGCCAAGGTAGCAGGATCGTCGGCCACTAGCAGGTGGTCGCCGGCGCGGCCGGCCAACCCGGCTGCCCCGGCGGTGGTGGCGACCACCGGGACACCGGCAGCCCACGCTTCGAGCAGCTTGATGCGGGCACCACTACCCATCCGCATCGGAATGACGTACACCGCCGCGCGGGCGAAGTATGGCTGTATCTCCGGGACCGCTCCGACCACCTCCACACCCGGTCCGGCCAGCGCCCGCACCGCCGGAAGCGGGTCCCGGCCGACAATCAGCAGCCGCGCTGCAGGATGCTGGGCGCGCACCAGGGGCAGCACCGCAGCGCAGAACCAGCACAGCGCATCCACGTTGGGCCGATAGTCCAGCTTTCCGGTGAACAGCAGCGTATTCGGCTCGACCCGTTGTTGCAGTGGGACATCGGCGACGTGCCGCCAGGCATCCACGGCGATGCCGTTCGGCACCACGCGCACCGGGCGCCCGGTGAGACGGGACAAGGCGTGGGCATCTTCAGGTGACACAGCGGTAGTCAGCGCCGCAGCGCGGATGAGGGCAGCCTCGTAGCGGCGGAGGCGCTGCCATTGCGCCAAGGAATAGAGCATCCGCAGCCACCGCCGCGGTTGGCGCAGGTCCACGAGGGCCGAGCTACGCTGGAGTAGCCATTCGGCGTTTTGATCGTTGAACAAGACGGGTAACCGCCGACCACCGAGACGAGGCTGCGAGCGAACGGTCGCGGCCAGGGCCATCCCCGCTACTTCCAGTCCTTCCGCTTGCACCAGCTGCACCCACGCCGTGGCGATCACGTCGGCCGCAAGCTCCACCAAGGCCGGCGACCACAGTCGTCGCGCCATATCCGGTAGCGGTGTACCCAATAGCGTGGCTAGCCGCTGCCGCAAGCTACGCTGCGGGGCCGGCAGCCAGGCCGCGCCCGCCGTGATCGCGCGTACCGCATGCTCCGCTTCCCGTGTGGGCGGCGCTGCCGCCAGCGAGAGTAGGTGAACTTCGTGCTCGCTCGTCGCCGCCTGGAGCAACTGCCAATTGCGTAGGGCCGTGCCCTGATGGGGCGGATAGGGCCAGTCGGGAGTCATAACGAGGATACGCATGGCGTGTTAGCTTTCAGCCGTCAGCCCTCAGCTTTCAGCTTGGCTCACTCACCCAACGCCTCACGATACACGGCGAGCGTCTCTTGCGCCGCTCGCTCCCACGAGAAGCGTCGCACGCGCCGGTAGCCGCGCGCGGCGAGGTCGGCACGGAGCGCGTCGTCGCCGGCGACCTGCACCAGGGCACCGGCGAGCGCGTCCACATCGAACGGGTCCACGAGCAGCGCCGCGTCGCCAGCGACTTCCGGCAGCGATGACACCTGCGCGGCGATGACCGGCGTCCCCACGCTCATCGCCTCCAGTAACGGCAGGCCAAACCCCTCATACAGCGACGGATAGGCGAGGGCCAAGGCGCCGCGGTAACTGGCCTGAAGCAGGCTCTCAGGCAGCACGCCAGGGAAGTCCACTGCCGCCGCCAGGTCATACCGGGCAACCGCAGCCCGCACGTCCGGCTCATCGGCGCCGGGGCCACCGGCAACGACCAATCGCAGCGCCGGGTGAGCACGACGCACCTGCGCGAACGCCTCGATCAGCCGGGGGATATTCTTGCGCGGCTCGATAGCCGCTTGCACGGACAGCACATACGGCTGGGCAAAGGGCGCTGGCGCTGGCGCCTCACCTCCTGACAGGCCCCTCTCCACCGTGTGAGGAGGAGTGTGGTGGTGGTCGGCGTCGAAGGTTGCAGCTTCATGCACGACACGAACACGGGCGGGGTCGGCGCCCACCTCGCGCACCAGGTCGCGCTTCGTAGCTTCGGAGACGGCGATGATCCGATCCGCCCGCTCGACGGTCCAGGCAACTTGCGCGTAGTAGCGCCGCGAGTCGGCGTTGTGCGTATCGGGATAGAGCAGGAAGGAGAGATCATGCACCGTGACCACGGAGCGGGCGCGGCCGGCTCCCGACGGCACGTGGTCCGGGCTGTGCAGCAAGTCCAAGCGGCGCGGTGCCAACTCCAGCGCCAGTGCCCAGCGTTCGATCCGGTGGTGCGGCGGAGTCCAGGCGGTCAGGCCGCGCCAACCGCCTGTGCCGGACCCTGATCCGGTACTCGCCGCCAGCGCCCGCGCGCGGTCCTTGCGATGGTAGATCGCTACCAGGTCGGCAAACGGCGCCGGTGCCGGGAGCGCCGCCAGCGCGCGCCCCAACGACGTGATATAGCGGGCGATGCCACCGCGGTTGTACGCCAACAGGCGCGCGTCCAGGGCCAAGCGCAACCCGTCACTGGCCATCATCGTGAGCCGGAAACCGCCGCGCCCCCTGGCGCTGGTCCCCTATGGCCCTCCCGCAGCAGCGGGGGGACGGACTATTCCCTCCCCTGGAGCTTGCTCCGGGGGAGGGCCAGGGTGGGGGCGAGGCGCCAAGATCGTAGGCCGCAGCCATCGCCAGGCCGATCAAGCCCCATTGGAGCGCCACGAGATGCGGCAAGCGGGCGAAATGGTGATCCAGCATACTGGCGACGAGCGTGCCGGCGAGCGCCGCCAGCACGCTCAACAAGAGGTCGGCGCCCGGCGCGGCGCGATGGCGCCACCAGAGGATCGTGGCGGTCCCCAGGGCTACGGCCAGCGCGGCGACGTAGGCCGCCATCCCGATGAGACCAGCCTGCTCGGCAAACGTCAGGAAGACGTTGGAGACACCGGGATAGAGCGTCATCGTGGGCGCCTCGCCAAACCCGATACCGAGCCAGGGATACGCTTGGATGATCTGCCAGGCGTTCTCTATCTCGCCCAGCCGCATCGCCGCGGCGCGGTCCTGCGCGCGGAGACCGGACAGTAGGTGCAGGGCGTACCGTTGCGTGGTGGGCCAGAGCGCGAAAGCCACAGCCGCCGCTCCCATCAGCGGCAGCAGGCGCCGGTAGCGCACCAGTGCCGTCAACCCGACTCCGGCCGCCAGCCCCAGCCAGGAGCTACGCGAGAAGGTCACCAGCAGCGCGGGTAGCACCACTATGGCCGCGATAACCAGCCACCGGCGCGGCAGCACCGGCTCGGAAGCAAGCAACTGCGTCAGAACGATGACGCCGACGATCATCAGCAGTGCCCCAAGTACGTTCGGGTCAATCGCCGTGCCGATAGCGCGCAGGCGGTCGGTATCCGGCAGATACCGCAGCACCGTCGAGTCGGTGGGATAGCCCAGTGGACCGAGCCGGAGGAGCGCCCGCAGCGCCAGCTCGCGGGGGGCCGCGAATAGTACGAGGGCAACTAGGGCCTGGCACGCGCCGATTAGTACCACGCTGCGGACGAGCAAGCGCCGCCAGCTATCACTGTTAGCAAGGGCAACGCAGACGAAAAAGAAGAGGATCGCCAGCTCCAGCTTGAAGATCATCCGCACGATGGAAAGCGAGCCGCTCTGCGCCAGGGTGGCGATCTGGGCCGCGATGAGCGTCGCCTGGAAGAGGAGAATCCACGGCCCGGCCACGGTGAACCGGACCGGCCCACGCCCGGTCGCTACGCGCCGCGCCAGCCAGCCCCCCAAGGTTGCCAGGAGCGCCAACTCCAGCAGTGTCGGCGAGGCACCCAGCCGCAAGGGAGCCACCCCGAACGGCAGCAGGGCAATCACCGCGATAGTCCCGACCAGGGCAATGCGGAGATCGCGCAGCACGACCGCTGCCAAGGGCAGGGCTACGAGCGCCCCGGCCAGCAACACCGGCGAGCGGGCCACGCCGTACCAGCCCACCAGCCAGGCAGCGATCACGGCAGCAACCACGAGGGCCGGCGTGCGCCACCGACGCACCGGCAGCGTCGTGACGATCTGGGCAAGCGCCATCGGGGAATTCATCGGCACGGATTATTCGGGCGGCTGGGCGTCCGCCGACTCCTGCTGCTGGGACGCATAGGCCGCCTGGTCAACTACTTCGCCGCCGTCTACGCGCACGTCGAGAAGCTGACGCCCTTTATCGAAGTCAGCGTCCAATTGGAGTAACCGGAAGCACGGCCGGCCGGGTCTCCCGCCGCGTCCCATCACCTCTTTATGCAACGAATAACCGCTGACCATGTCACCAGCGTCCTCGAACTCCTGTACGAGGTCGCTCGCCGGATTGACCCGCACCGGAATGATCTCACCGCAGGTACGACATTTGACATAAAACCAAAGCGCATCATCCCCGGAGCCACCCGACCCGGCCCCGAAAAATGCCGACAGCACCCGCTGAATCCATGTAGGCATCGCCTCGCAGTATAGCACTCGCTACACCAGCCGCAGCCCCCCTTACCCTCTCCCGTTGGGACGGAGGAAGAAACGCACCCGCCCCCCGATCCGTCATTCCCGCGCACGCGGGAATCCAGGGACACATTCACCACTCGCCTGGTCGGCCGTGCCGTAGGGGCGCAGCATGCTACGCCCGTCCCCCCGCCGCAGCGGGGGGACCACAGGGGGGCCGTCACTCCCGCGCATAGTGTACTTCCGCCTCTGCAAGGACCTCGTCCCGGAAGTAGCGGCTCAAGTCTTGGGCGGTACGGAGATCAGCCTCGCGCCCTTCGAGGCGGAAAATCTGACGGCTAGTACTGATGGCTGATCGCTGACGACTGATCGCTACCGATAGCGCCCGGCTTGCATCTCGTAGAGCGTGGCGTAGCGCCCGCCCTGCGCGACGAGCGTGTCGTGGCTGCCGGCCTCGATGGTCTGGCCGTCCTCCAGCACGATGATGTGATCGGCCATCCGCACCGTCGAAAACCGATGGCTAATGAGCAGCGCCGTCTTGCCGCCGACCAGCTCCCGGAACTGCTCGAAGAGCCGGTATTCCGCCTCAGCATCCAGCGCCGCCGTCGGCTCATCGAGGATCACCAGCGCTGCGTCACGCACGAAGCCCCGCGCCAGCGCGACCTTTTGCCATTCACCGCCCGACAACTCGACACCGCCCTCGAACTGCCGGGTCAGCGGCGTCTCGTAGCCATTCGGGAGCTTGGCGGCGATCTCGTCGGCTCCCGCCCACCGCGCCGCTTGCTCGACGCGACCGTCGCCCCCGCCGGCCGCGTAGGCGCCGACGGCGATGTTCTCGCGGAAGGTCAAGGAGAACTGGGCAAAGTCCTGGTGAACCACCGCAATCCGCTGGCGCAGCGCGGCCAAGTCATACGCCGGGAGCGGCACCCCGTCGAGCAGGATCGCGCCCGTATCCGGGTCATACATGCGCGTGAGCAGTTTGACTAGCGTGCTCTTGCCCGCGCCGTTCGCCCCAACCAGCGCCGTCACCTGCCCGGCCGGCAACACGGCGCTCACGTCAGCAAGGACGGTCCGGGTGCTCTCGGGATAGCGAAAGCCGACCTGACGCAGCTCGATGCCGGTTTGGAGACCAGCCGGCGCTGCGTGGCCCTGCCCCGGTGGCGCCAGCGTGATCGCCGGACCGGCGCTATCCAGAAAGCTGAAGATCGTGCGGAGGTGCAGCCATAGCTCGTGCTGAAAGGCGATTCCGCGGGTGAAATAGTAGGTGAGACCTTGGACTTGCTGCACGGCGCCGAGATAGAGCACGATGTCGCCCAGCGTCAACTGACCAACGCGCGCCTGCGCCACTACGTACCAGAAGCCGCCGGCCAAGGCCAGCGCATAGAGGCCGCTGAAGACGGTCGAGAAACGCAGGCCCGCGAGCCGAATGCGATTCACCTCGGCCAGTGCCACCGCAAAGCGCTCGCGGAAGCGCTGCCAAAAGAAGTCCCCCAGGCCGAAGACCCGCACTTCTTTGGCTGCCGCTGGCTCAGTGGTGACGCGGGCGCAGTAGTCCATTTCGCGGGCCGGGCGAGACTGATTTTTCATCGCTCGATGCTGCAAGGTGCCGAGGCGCATCTCGGCAAGAAGATGCGGCAGGCTCACAACGACCAGTGCGAGCGGTAGGAGGGGATGGAGTTGGCCGAGCAAGATCAATAATCCCACCAGCGTCAAGGCGGCACCCACGACTCCTTGGAGCACCTGCAACAGCACCAAGGCCGTCACTGATCCTCTCCGTACCATCGTCACTTCATCGTGGAAGGCCGGGCGCTCGATCCGATAGAGGTCCACGAGCCTGGCCCCGGCCTCCATCTGTCGTCGGTCCATCTCCACCGCAGAGCGGTCCTGGAGCCATCCCATCAGCCCCATTTGGATCGGTCGCAGGCCAGCCGGTACGACGAGCGTGAGCGCGTAGACGACAGCCAGGGTTACGGCTCCGCTTATGGCCCCCTGATCGCCACCTGCCCCGGCCGCAATGGCATCCAGCAGCAGCTTGGTCAGCCAAACCTGGAGGACCGGCAGCAGCGACAGGACCGCTAAGAGCACAAGATAGGCACCGCCGGCGAGCGGAGCACTCAAGAACACCAGTGCCAGCCCGCGTCCATACAGGCGCAGCACGGCGGGCAAGCCAGGCAACGCTCGCAGTCCCCGGCCCACGTGCCGCAGCGCCGCCGGCACGTTCATGCGGCCGGCTCCGCGGCGTCTTGGCCGAGGTATTGGGCGGCTTGCAGCCGGTAGAGGCGGGCGTATGCGCCGTCATAGGCCATGAGGTCGGCGTGGGTGCCGGATTCCTGGATACGACCGTCAGCCAGGTAGAGGATGCGGTCGGCCATCCGCACCGTCGAGAAGCGATGGCTGATGAGCAAGGTCGTGCGGTCGCGGGTTAGCTCCTGAAAGCGCTGATACACCTCGTACTCGGTCTGTACGTCGAGCGCCGCGGTCGGCTCGTCCAGCACGAGGAGCGCGCAATCGCGCACAAAGGCCCGCGCCAGCGCCAGCTTCTGCCACTCGCCGCCGGACAGCTCACGACCGCCGAATTGACGGCCCAACTGCGTCGCCAGGCCGTTCGGGAGCGCCGCGATCACTGCGTCGGCGCCGGCTTTCGCGGCCGCCGCGTGCAGCCGGTCAGTATCGTGCCGGGCCTCGACCTGCCCCAAACCGATGTTCTCCCCGGCCGTCAGCTCGTAGCGCACGAAGTCCTGGAAGATCACCCCCAGCTGCCGGCGCAGGTCGGCCGGGGCAAACGCGCGTAGATCAACGCCATCAAGCAGGATGCGCCCCTCCGTCGGGTCGTAGAGGCGGAGCATCAGCTTGACGAGCGTGGTCTTGCCGGCGCCGTTGCGGCCCACCAGCGCCACCGACTCGTGTCGCCCGAGGTGCAGTGAGACATCGCGCAGCACCGGCTCGGACTGACCGGGGTAGGTGAACGCGACGTGCTCGAAGGTGATGCCTTCCCGAATAGACGGCGGCACGGGGCGCGGCGCGGCAGGGACCGGCAGGTCGGGCGGCGCTTCGAGCACGCGAAAGATGCTGGGGAGATAGTTGAGTGCCGCCGGTACGAGGCCAAGGTGGTAGCCAACCGCGGCGAGACGCTGTTGGAGCATGGTAGCTGCACCCCCGTAGAGCACCAAGTCACCCGGCGTCCGCTGCCCTGTGGACACCAGCCACACGACGTACACGTACACCGCACCAACCGCCGCCGCGGCGAGAACGTTGGTGAGGACGACCGAGGTCATCAGTTGTCGCCGCAGCCGATTGATGGTCCCTGCGACACCCGCGAAGATGGTGTCGTACTGCGTGCGAAAAAAGGGGCCAAGGTCGTAGAGGCGTACATCCTTGGCCGGCTCCGGCTTCAGCAGCATGTCACGCGCGTACATGAGCCGCCGCGTCTCGGGAGTCTGGGTGTACAATGTCATTTCAGTGCGGCGCTGGTACTCCCACTCCCGCGCCATAAGTGGGAGCGTGGCAACAACCAGCAGCACCGGCACGACGGGGTGCAGGCCGAGCAGCACTGCCGTCAGCCCCGCCGCTGTGAACAGCGCCACGACCAACTCGGTTCCAGTGACCATAAGCCTCATCCCAACGTTGGAGGCACGATCACGGGCGCGCTCCAAGTCGTCGGCGAGGGCCGGATCCTCAAAGCGGGCGATGCCGTGCCAGCGATTGGCAGTGCGGATCAACTGCTCCGTGACGTAGCCGGTCAGCCGGTCGCCGGCCATGCTCTGGAACGTCGAGGCAAAGGGCTGGATCAGCTGCCCCACGGCAACGCCCGCCGCTGCCAGGATGATCCAGACGGCGAGCGGCCATTCGGCCACCAGCCCGGCGGCGGTAGTGAGGAGACCGAGGTCCAGCGCTGCGCGGTCAATCACCGCCCGCGACAACACCAATTGGAGCGGTGACAGCAACCCCTGGACCACCAGCAATAGCAGGATGCCGAGTGCCAGCCGCGGGCTGGAGCGCCACGCCAGGCGCACCGCCAGCCGGATGAGGCGGCTGCTTTCCTGGAGGTTCTGTCGAAATGGCTTCGAGCGGTGAAAGTACCAGGGCACAAATCCACCCCATCTAGCGGTTAGCTCTCAGCGTTCAGCTATCAGCTTGACACGATAGCAGTTGCCGGCCCCCCTATGGTCCCCCCGTCGCAACGGGGGATGGTCAGGGTGGGGGTCGAGGGCTAGGTTCCGTCTGCCACACGCGCAATCTCCAGCAGGTCCGGCTCGTTCTCGACGGCCGCCTCGACCGCCTGACGGACCATTGCGATGTCTACGCCATCCTCCTTGAAGAGGCTGGCGAGGTCGTGATCCGGCTCGGCCTCGGCCAGGTCTACCATTGCCAGCAGCAGGTGGCCGGTGCCCAGGCACCGATGCCCCAGGCGCTCGGCCACCGCGACGGCCCGCTCTGCGAGCCGTACCGTATCCAGCATCCAGACCCTGGCGCCACCCATGGTGACTCCACTGGGGTGCCCGCCTAGCAACCTTTTCAGGGCAGCGCGCGTGTGTTGCAGCCGTTCCTCCCAGGCGTCCGGCGCAGTGATCCCCGCCTGCGCTAACACGGCCGTATGGGCATAGATCGGCACTTCCGCTTGGAGTGCGAGGACGATGGCGTCGGTGGGACGCGCCTCGACCTGTTTGGTGCGCCGGCCCAGTTTGAGGACAATGACGCTGGCGAGCATGTCATCGTGAACCTCGGTGAGCCGCACTTCCTGAATCGTGGCGTCTCCGGCGGTGGCCAGCTCAAGCATGAGCCGATGGGTCAGCGGTCGCGGCGTCGCCGGCAGCCGGGCCACCGTGACGACATCCAGCTCGTAGGGCGCAACGACGACTGCCAGGTACCGCTTGTCCGGCTTGGCGGGCACATCTGCACCGGCAGCCGGCGAATCCACTCGCTTGAGCACGACGGCGCGGGCGGGCGGCTCATGACGAACCCCCGGCCGCCCACCACCGGCAACATGCACGCTGTCTACGGTCATCTCGACATACGTCATCGTCAGGCTCCTTGCTCTCGTGCGGCTGCTCGGTGCGTAGGGTGGTCGGGCAAACTCCGCGTAGCCCGCGGCTACGAGCGGGACCAGCTCGCGTCGCAGCCGCTCGCGGGCGTGCTGCAAGCGGCTGCGGACCGTACTCGCCGGCACACGCAACATGGCCGCGATCTCGCCATATGTCAGGCCCTCGACGTAGTGCGCCAAAATGGCCTGTTGCTGCGCTTTGGGCAGCGCCGAGAGTGCCCGGCCGATGGTCCGGGCCAGATCGGCCGCTTCCCACGCCGCTTCCGGCGAGGCGCGCTCGCCGACCAAGTGCGGCTCAATCGCTGCCGGGGTGCTGGCCAGCAGCGCCTCCAGCGACTGCGGCACCCGGCGGGTCCGGCGGCGCCGCCACCAGCGC
>JAJDZR010000098.1 GCA_022824545.1 Chloroflexota bacterium | reverse complement strand
GCTCGGACTGGTGGTGGTGATACCGCTGTTCGTCTGGCTGCTGCGCCGCCGGCCGGCGCGCCGCAGCGGCCACACCATCGGGCGCGTGGAGCGCTGGACGCCGCTGGTGCCGCGGCTGCTGGTGATCCTGCTGCTGATTCTGGCCGTCGCCGGTCTGAAGCTGCCCGCGCCGCCCCAGAGCGCAGCGACGGTGTTCGTAATAGACCAGTCGGCGAGCATTCCAGGCGACATTCAAGCGGCAACGCGGAGCTGGGTGGAAGGGGCACTCGGCACGGCGGGGCCGGACGACCTGGCCGCCATCGTCACCTTCGACAAGGCGGCGCGGGTGGAGCTACCGCTGGGCAAGCACCGCGAGCATAGCGTGTGGCGGGCCCCCAACGGCGGTGAAGGGACGGACCTGGAAGCGGCGCTCCGTTTGGCTGCCGCGCTGCTGCCCCCGGCGGGGAGCGGCCCGCTGCGGCGCATTGTGCTGCTGACCGACGGGAACGAGACGCAAGGCTCGGCCGAGGCGGCCCTGCTGCGCCCGGAGCTACGCGGGATCGAGATTGCCGTCTGGTCGCTCCCGCCACCCCTGCTCGACCCGGCGCTGACGGCGCTGACGGCGCCGCCGGCGGCGCGCGAGGGCGAGCCGCTGGAAGTGCGGATCGGCACTTCGACCGCGCAAGAGGTCACCGGGCGGCTGCGCCTCTGGGCCAACGATCAACTGATCGCAGATGACACCGTGACCCTGGAGCCTGGGCCACGCGAGTACGTCGTTACCCGCGAGGGCCTGCCGGCCGGCTTCTACGGACTACGCGCCACGCTGGAGGTTGAGGAGGACCGCCGGGAGCAGAATAACGAGGTGGCCGGGTTCACCGTGGTCGCGCCGGCGGCCCAAGTGCTGGTGGTCGAGGGGCAGCCGGGCGAGGGGGCACTGGTGCAGCAAGCCTTGACCGCAGCCCAGATCACCACGCAGCGCACGCGGCCGAGCGAGCTGCCCACAAGCACGGGGCAACTGGAGCAGTACGATGGCGTCGTACTCGTCAACGTCGCCGCCGGGGCGATGAGTGAGCGCCAGATGGAGACGCTGCGAAGCTACGTCGAAGAGCTTGGCAAGGGGTTGGTCAACATCGGAGGCCGGGCCAGCTACCAGCGCGAGGATTTTGCCAACAGTCCGCTGGAGGACGCATTGCCCGTCTCGATCTCGACTCCCGATGACGATGAAGTAGCGACGCTGGCGCTCTTGCTGGTGCTGGATCGGTCGGGAAGTATGACGATGGCGGACCCCCGCACCGACCTCTCGCGCATTGATCTCGCCAAGGAGGGCGCTATCCAGGCGGTGCGGACGGTGCAACTCGGAGAGTATGTGGGTGTGATGGCGTTCGACTTCACGCCGTATTGGGCGGTGCCGCTGCGGCAGCTGCGGACCGCGCAGGATATTCAGGATGCCGTGATCCGCATCAGCCTGATTAGCGCGGACGGCGGGACAAACATCTACCAGGCGCTCCGGGACGCGCGGCTGGCGATTGCGCGGACGCAAGCGCAGGTGAAGCACATCGTCCTGCTTTCCGACGGCGAGTCGAACGAGGACCGCTTCAGTACGCTACTCTCGCGCATCCGGCAAGAAGGCATCACGGTATCCACGGTGGCGGTGGGTAGCGATGCCGGGACCGCGCTCTTGGAGAGTATCGCGCAGGCTGGGCAGGGACGCTACTACTTCACCTCGACGCCCGACAATATCCCGCAGATCATGACGCAAGAAGCCCGCCTGGCGGCGCGGTCGCAGGAGCAAGAGCGTACCTTCACGCCGCGCATGGTGGCCTCGGCGCCGGCCGTCAAAGGGATGGACCCGCTGGAATGGCCGGAGCTGACCGGGTATATGCGGGTCAACGCCAAGCCGAGTGCCGAAATCCTGGTGCAGTCCGATCTCGGCGATACCATCCTGGCGCAGTGGCAACTGGGGCTAGGACGCTCGGTAGCGTGGATGGCCGACGCTGGCGATGAATGGGCGGCGGCGTGGCGGAACGACCCGGCGTTTGCGCGGCTGTGGCCGCAGGCGGTGCGCTGGGCGATGGCCCCGCCGGCGCCGTCCGATCTTCACGTCGCTATCGAGACCGACGGCGACCTGGCGACGGTGCGCGTCGAGGCGCGCAATGACGACGGGAGCTTTCGGAACCTGGCGGTCACGCGCCTCGACGTGGTCGGGCCGGACGGTGAGGGGCGGCAGCTGGCCGTGCCGCAGGTGGCGCCGGGGAGCTACGCGGTCACGTTCACGGCTGCAGAGCGCGGACCGTATGCCGTGCAGGTGACGCAAGCGCAGGCCGACGGCACGGTGATCGCGCAGACGACCACCGGCTTTGCCATCCCGTATGCGCGTGAGTATGCTGCTGCGCGGGCCAATCGCGTGCTCTTGGAGCGGCTGGCGGCCGAGACGGGGGGACTGCGCTTGGATAGCCCGGCGGCGAGTTTTTCGCGCGATACCGTGCGTGAATGGCAGCCCCAACCGCTCTGGCCCTATCTTTTTGCCGCGGCCCTGGTACTGTTTATTGCGGACGTGGCGGTGCGGCGCTTCCGGCTGACGCCGACCGATCTGCCCGCCGCGCTGGGCACGCTCGCGCAGCGCGTGTGGGCGCTGCGACCGTCGGGATGGCGGGCGGCGCTGCGGGGACTGTCGCCGCTGCGGGCCTCGCGCTCGCGTCCCCGGCTATGATGGCTAAGGACTCATGCTAGGACAACGACCAGCCGACGCCTACCGTGCCTACCGATCCCGATCCTCAGGGACGCGGCAGACTCCGCCACCGCGCAAACGCCGCGGCCGGGTGGCCGAGGTGGCCATCATTGGGCTGATGGTGCTCGCGGGGCTGTTTGTGGTGGTGGTCGGCTTCTGGGCCGTCACCCTCGATGGCGGGCGAGAGGCGGAACCGGAGGTGCAGCCCACGCCCACGCTGGGCGAGCGACCGGAGTATTGGCTGCGTGTGCTGGTGCAGAACGAAGCCGGTGAGCCGTTTGCCGCCGCCTTGGTGGAGTTTCGCGACCGGCTGGATCAGGTCGTGGCGACACAGCTTACGGATCAGGACGGACGCGCCGAGGCACTGGTGACGGTGGGGTCCGGCTATTCGGTGGCGGTGCGTATACCGGGCTATGAGGTGGCGCGGTTGCCCGATCTCGTAGTCGCGCAGCAGGACACGCCGCGCCATACGGTGACCGTGCAGCGGGCGCAGGGCGCGGCCAGCGCCGCACCACCGGCGGCCACTGCTGCGCCGGCCGCCGGCAGCGAGGCGGCGGCGCCAGCGCCGACATCCAGCGCAGGCGGATCGCAGGTGGCCGGCGGAGCGCAGACCGCGCCGAGCGTGAGCACACCCACACCCGCGTTGGCCGAGACCGCGGCGGCGGCGCCAACGACAGTATCGGCGCCGGCGCCGCAACTCATCGTGGCCCATCCCAACTCGCGTTTTACGACCATTGACCCGGCGAGTAATCTCGCCCTGCACACCAGTGAATCGCTGGGGTGGCAGCACTTCCCCTTACTGGCACAAGCCCAGCGCCCGGGGCGGGTCTGGATCGGGCCGCGGGGTAGTAACCAGGCTATCGCGTTAGATCTAGCCGAGATGAGGGTGGCCGGGGAGATCACCCTGGGCGAGAATGTCATCATCACCGCACTGGTCGAGCCGCCCGCGGGGCAGCGGCTCTGGGTGGGTGGCGTGCAAGCGGACGAGGGTTCGCAGTACTCCGGCCGGGTCTTCGAAGTGTCAACCGCCGCCGACTCGTTCGGCGAGGTGCTGCGACAGATGGAAGTTCCGCTTACCGTGAGCACGATGCTGGCGCGGGCCGACGGGGAGATGCTGTATTTGCTCCACCGGCGCACGGGTCGAGTGATGTTCTTCCAACCGCAGGAAGGCCTAACAACGTTGGAGGTCGCCGTCACGGACTACGCGCCACCACAACAGCCCACCAATCCTACCCAGCAGACAGTCTCGCGCTTCATTTCCTCCGCGTTCATGCTCGCCCTCGATCAGCGCGAGCTATTCTTGGTGAATCCCACCCAGGAGCGCATTCTCGCCATCAGCGCCGAAACGGGGGAGCCGACGCGAGTGTTCGAGGTTGGGCCGGGGGTGGCGGCGATCCGGGTCCACCCCGACGGCAAGCACCTCTACGTCGCCAATCGGACGCTCGGCATGATCCAGCTGGTGGACCTGGAAACGGCACAGGTCGCGGATTTCATCCCGGTGGGCCAAGCGCCGCGGGCACTGGCCTTCAGCGCCGACGGCACACGCGCCTACGTGGCGAATCAAGGCTCCGATACGGTCTCGGTGATTGATGTCGCGGAGCGGCGGGTCAGCGACACCATCGCGCTGGAATACACGCCCGTCAACCTGATCTACGCGCCGTAGCGCACGGTGCATCTCCGGCATGAGCGCCAGCCACAACTAGCCTAGATCGTTGGATGCCAGTTCATCATGCTATACTGATTGTGCTATAAGTAGGCGAAGTGGCCACTGACAGGCTGCAAGAGCCAGACTATCGTCGAGGAGAGTAGTATGTCCATCACTGCTGTCATTCCTGCACGGAAATCGGACAAAATGCGCGCCCCGGAGGCGGAACGCGAGGCCTATTTCACAGTGCTGGATGAAATCCGCGCCAGGAACACCGACAAGGACCCGGACGAGGAGTTCGAATACATTACTACCGTGGTGGAAGCGGTGCGCCAGGAGCAGTATGACCGGGAGCAAGCCACTCACGGCAGTCCTTGATACGAATGTCTTTGTTAGCGGCTTGCTCTTTGAGCGCGGCAACCCCTATGCCATACTGCAAGCTTGGCGCGCTCATGCGTTTGTAGTGGTCATCACGCCGCCGCTCTATGCGGAGATCGCTAGGGTACTGAAACGGCTGGTCAGGCCCGGCCGCTACCAACTTACCAATGATCAGGTAGTCCGCACCTTGACGCTTCTGGAGAGAATCGCCGTACCCGTCACAGCACCGCCGCAGGTGCCGGTGACAGTCCGTGATCCCAAAGACGTGATGGTGCTTGCTGCGGCTATCGGAGGCCGGGCCGATTATCTGGTCAGTGGGGATCAAGACCTGCTTCAACTCGCCAGCGACGAGCGGCTGGGCAACCTGAGGATCGTGGCGCCACGGGCATTTCTGGAGGTCCTGGAGTTGGAACGCGGATGGCGCGGAGCACCGTAGGCAACGAGCGGCGTGCGGCGCTCGCTCCTGAGGAAGGGACTGGCAATGGACTTGGAGTTGCGGGGTAAGGTCGGCCTGGTGACCGGTGGAAGCCGGGGGATCGGACGTGCCACCGCGCTGCGGCTGGCCGCCGAGGGATGCGCGGTCGGCATCTGTGGACGAACGGCCGAGACGCTGGAGCGCGCGGTCGCCGAGCTACGCAAGCTGAATGTACCGGCGCATGGCGTGGTTGCCGATGTCACCGTAGAGGGGGAAGTCGAGCGGTTTGTTAACGAGAGCGCCGCGGCCCTCGGCGGCGTTGACGCGCTGGTGGCGAACGTGGGCGGGTCGGCGGGCGGCACGCTGCTGGAATCATCTATCGAGGACTGGCAGCGGACGTTTGACCTGAACCTGTTTCACGCGGTCCGGGCCATCCGCGCCGCCGTGCCCCACATGGCAGCGCGTGGCGGTGGGAGTGTGGTCAACGTGGCCTCCATTTCGGGGTGGAAGCCGGCGCCGCGAGCGCAGTACGGGGCGACCAAAGCGGGCGAGATATTCCTGGCCGGCGCCCTGGCGTGGGAGCTTGGGCCGCAGCGGATCCGCGTGAACACCCTCAGCCCCGGCTCGACGCTCTTCCCCGGCGGTGGCTGGGCGGTCCGGCAGACGGACGACCCGGAGGGCTTTGGCGCGTTCGAGCGCGAGGAGTTCCCGTGGGGACGGCTCGGCACGGCGGAGGAGATCGCCGACGTGATCGTCTTCCTGCTGTCGGCGCGGGCCAGTTGGATTAACGGCGCGCACATTCCGGTGGACGGCGCCCAGGGCCGCCCGTCCATGTTCTAGGTGCGCTGGCCTCCTGGCCTGTATGCTCTCCTGATCTGGGTAGGTATGCCTCACCACACAGTCCTTGTCCAGCCCCCTCCCTAGCCCTCCCCCGGAGTAAGCTCCAGGGGAGGGAATAGGCCGCCCTCGATCTCTGTAGAAGAACAAAGCAAAAGCGCGAGGTCCGGGTGTCCGGACCCCGCGCTTGGCGGTGGGGGTAGGCGTAACGCCTAGCCCTGCATCATCTTCACGTCTTCGTCGAGCGCGATCTGGGACAGACGCTGGGCATCCTCCAGACCGGCCTTCGGGCTGACTTCCTCCAGCATGATCTTGGGCAGGACCTGATGGACCGGCCCGGTGATCTTGCTCAGAGACGGCAGGCTGGGCCAGCGGTAGCCGTAAGGCGCGAGGGCCACGAAGCCGGCCAGCTCGGGATCGGTCTTGAGGTAGTCGTTCAACTCGGCGGACTCCATCGTCGCCCCGCTGACGGGGATGGAGGTGGCGTTGATAATCATCTGGATTTGCGCCTTCGGCGCATTCATCCACATGGCCACCCGCGCGGCTGCACTCCGCTCCTCTGGCTCAATGTCCTTGAACACAATCAGGTTGTGTCCACCGTTGTTGGCGAACACGTTCTTCCCCGTTGGGTGTACGGGGTTGTGGATCACGCCGAAGGGCGGCGCGTTGTTCGCGCGCATCGTGGGGATGCGGTAGGGGCCCTGAATCTCGAAGATGACATCGTTGCGGGCTTGGCGATACTGCTCGCCCAGCCCGTTCATGCCGTCTTCGCGGACGCGGATGATATTGTTCTTGAGCAGGCCGAGCCAGAACTCCATCACGTCCAGCGACTCCTGGGTATCCACCTGCATCTTCCAGGCACTCTGGTCAATCGGCAGCATCCCGGTGGTGCCGAGGTAGCTGGTCCACCAGACGTAGTGCCAGTGTAGCGAGTAGGGGAGGATGTTCTCGTCGCTGGTGAACTTCGTCGCCTTCTCGATGAAGTCGTCCCATGTCCAGTCCCACTGCGGCTCTTCGACGCCGGCCTGTTCGAGCCGGCCCTTGTTCCAGATCGTGCCGTTGTTGTTGGTGTAGCCGGGCATACCGACCAGCTTGCCCGCCCACATGCTGCTGACCAGGATCGGCTCGAAGATGTCGGCCCGCTGCTCGGCCCAGCCCTTCTCCGACTTCAGCTCCGCGTCCAGATCAATGGTCGCACCAGAGGCGTAGTACTCGGCAACGCCGGTATAGCCGGTGTAGTACATATCCGGCGGCGTGCCACCGGCGACCAAGGTCAAGATCTTCTCTTTGTTGCTGCCACCGGTACCACCACCGGCACCCGCCTCGGCATTGCTGAGGTCCACCAGGATGCCAAGCTCCTTGCCCAGGGTCTCGTTGAACTCTGTGAAGTTCTTGGCCCGAGCAATGCTCTCCGGGTGGGTGGCACTCAGATTGGACCAGTAATGGAGTACTACGGCCGACTTACCCGCTGCGCCCGCCGCGCCCTGGGCGCCCTGAGCGCCGGTAGCGCCCTTGGCCCCGGCTGGGCCAGCCGGGCCGGCCGGGCCAGCCTGCGGCTGACCCACGTAGCGCACGGTCGGCTCACCACACGCGGCGGCTACCAGGCCGCCCAGTGCGGCGACGGCACCACCAAGATACTTCCGACGGATCACACCAGCCATGTCGTTTACCCTTTCTTGGTTAGTTGGCCTACTCGGCCCAACGAATTCGCTCGAACTGCTGCTGAATGGGCAAGCCCTCGATGCTTCTGTGCCGGCACCCCTCCTATTCGCAATTCCTGGCCTCTGGTTCCCCACTCAAACCAACCGGTGCGTGCAGCAGCCGGGGCAGGCCAGTCTCGGCTATGGACTGACAGTACGAAAATGTATCGTATCTCCCGGAAAGTGTCAACCACACAGCTAGGCTGCGCCGGACATTTCGAGCGGCGGGCCGGCCCATCGCTAGTCCAGGTGGAAGGCCTCTTCCAGTCGGATTAGCCCTTCGTCGGCGTGGCCACCGCCGAGGTTCTCGAAGAACGGGGCCATATCCTCCTGCCAGCGGGGATTGACCTCGCGCTCGGCCATCCCGGCGAGCGCCTGCTCGAAGTCCGGCGTTTCCACGTAGCCGAACAGAAGACCGTCCTCGCTGAGGAAGATCGAGTAGTTGTGCCAGCCGGTCTCGCGCAAGGCTTGGAGCATGTCCGGCCACACTTCCCGATGCCTCTCCTTATACTCCTCCAGCCGCTCCGGGCGCACCTTCAGCAGAAATCCTACGCGCTCCATCGCTCTCCTCCTTTGGTAGCGTTATTGTTCCGGTCCTCACCCCCGGCCCCTCTCCACTTAGTGGAGAGGGGAGCAGATGGAGGCAGGCGGAGGTAGGGCGCCCTTGGTGGCTGCCCCCGATCATAATACAGGGTGCCCACAAGGGACACCCCTACGGTGCTGGATTCCGGCGCAAGCCGGAATGACAACGCGCCGGCCAGTACCGGCGGGGTTAGGTGAAGCGGAAGACGTTGAGTGCCGTCTGCCCCATGATCCACTCGCGGTCGGCTTGGTCGCGCAGCGCCGGGTGGTCCATGACGCCGTGCAGGGCGTTCCGGTAGCCCTCCCGCTCGCTGACCGGTGGATAGTCGCTGCCCCACATCATGCGCCGGGGACCGAAAGCGTCATAGGCCAGCTCCAGCAACGGCGGGACGTGGTCGAACGCAAACTTGGTCCGGAGCACGGGTGGTCGGGCGCTGATCTCGCCCAAGCCGCCGACCTTGATGTAGGTATTCGGGTAGCGGGCCACGGCGAGCGCCTCTTTGTAGGTGGCGTAAGGTGGCTCGGCGCCGATACCGACGCCAGCGAGGTGCTCGACGATGATCGGCATTTGCGGGAACGCGGCGACGGCCTCCGCGAACTCCCGACTGGCAAAGCCGTCCGGCGTGGCAATGGGTATCCACGACGATCATTGGTGCGCTCCTGGCCCCCGCTGCGGCAGGGGGACGGTTCGTGGTAATCCTCACGACGGCTCCACCGCTCCACAGGGGGACAGCCTCATCGTAGCCGGCGAGCGGGCCGCTTGTCACCTGGCCGGCGCCGGCTGGGTGGTGGAGTGTAGGCGCACCAACCCGGGATACCACCAGGCGACCAGCGTGACGATCACGACGCAGAGCAGCGCGCTGCCGCCGATGGCCACCGGCGCGCCCCAGCGCTCGGCGATCAAGCCTTGTTCGAGGTTTCCCAACGGGGAGCTACCAATTGCCAGCGTGACCAGGCCCATGGCGCGACCACGCATGGCCGGCGTTGCCTGACTGAGGACGAGCGTGGCCTGCATGACGGAAAAGCCGGCATGACCGAACCCGGACAGCAGCAGGAGCACCAGCGACAGCCAGAGGACGGTGGAAGTCGCAAAGAGACTGAGCGCGGCCGCGGCGACGAATGAGCCGCCGACAAATACCCAGCCCCAGCCACGGGCGCGAGACACCTGGGGCAGGAGGAGTAGGCCCAGCGCGCCGCCCAGCCCATTGGCCGCGGCCAGCCAGCCCAACTCTACCGGGCCGACGTGCAGCACGTGCTCGGCCATCACGGAGAAGAGCTGCTGGGCAGGAAAGGTGAAGAAGTTCATCGCCACGGTGATGAGGATGACGGCCCAGATGATCTGCTCCTGCCGGACGTAGTCGAACCCCTCGCGCAGCTGCCGCCAGGCCGAGGTGCTCTGGGCCGGTTGGTCGACCGGTCGTGGGACAAGGCCGCTCACCGCGACGAGGGCGAGCACGGGCAGCACCATCAGCGCCCCGAACGCGCCACTGCCCCACACGGCCAACAGCGGACCGGCGAACAGCGGGCCGAGCACGCGAGTCCCGGACATGGTGGCGCTGTCGAGGACGGCGGCACGGAGCAGCAGCTCCGGACGCGCGAGATCGCCGAGCAGCGAGCGGCGAGCAGGCCACTCCACGGACCAACTCACGCCAAAGCACACCGACACGACCAAGATTTGCCAGTAGGCGCCGTAGCCGGCCAGGAACGCGCCGGTAAGCAATCCGAGCGGGACCAACTGCCCCCACAGGCCGAGGCGGACCATTGAGGCGCGGTTGTAGCGGTCGGCGAGCATGCCGCTGAACGGCCCGACCAGCGGCAAGGGGGCGGCGCGGCAGACGCCAGCGAGAGCGACGAGCCATGGTGAGCCGGTCAACTGCAAGGCAATCCAGCTGGTGATGGTCAGCTCCATCCAGCGGAAGAGGTTGGAGGCGCAGGAGGAGAGCCACAACCGCCGGAACTGCGGCACGGCTAGGGGGGCCGCGACGTTGCCCATCCACGGCCCAAGCGGGCCGGCGAGGCGCAGGCGGCGGCCGGGTTGAAGTGGTGTTGAGGGCGGCATGGGCGTGCAACTCTACCGCACCGTCTTGGCTGGCCCCCTCTCTAACTCCTGACCCCCTCCCTAACCCTCCCCCGGAGCAAGCTCCAGGGGAGGGGATGTGCTGACCCCCGGCGCAGGATGGAGTCCAGGGGCCGGGGGTGGCCCCCCCTGTGGTCTCCCCGCTGCGGCAGGGGGACGTGGATTCCCGCTGGCGCGGGAATGACGGGGAAGTGGCGTGACAAATCGTGGTGGCAGGGTCATTATTAATCCGCCACCGGGCCGTACAGCAAGCAGGACTGGAGAGGGGTAGCGATGAACGCAGTAGGCCGACCGGACGTTGCCATCATCGGTGGGGGCGTCATGGGGTGTGCGCTGGCGTATTACTTGGCGCGGGCCGGCGAGCGCGTGATGCTGCTGGAGCAGAGCCGGGTGGGTAGCGTCCCGTCCGCATCGGGCGCCTCGGCGGCCATCGTGAACCTGCTCGTCACGGCGCCGGACGCGCTGCTGCACCAGTCGCTGCTGACACACCGGCTGCTGCCGGAGCTGGCTGCGGACCTACAGGAGCGGACGGGCATTGACATCGGCCTCACGCGGCCCGGCAGCCTGCGGCTGGCGTTCGACGACCGGGAGCGCCCCGAACTGGAAAGCATCATCGGGCGGTACACCGCCGTGGGTTACGACGCCGAGTGGCTGGACGCGCCGGAGGCTCGCGCCATCGAGCCGGGCGTTTCGCCGCGCGTCTGCGGCGGCGTCTACGTGCCGGGGACGTACAGCCTGTACGCCCCGCACTATGTGCGCGCGCTGGCCGCCGGGGCGGCCGCGCATGGGGCGGTGGTTCGGCAGGGTGTCCCGGTGACCGGGCTGCGGCGCAGCGGGGATCGCGTGGCGGCGATCAGGACGGTGGACGGGCAGATCGAAGCGGGACACGTCGTGCTCGCCACCGGCGCGTGGACGGGCATGGTCGGGGCGTGGCTGGGCCTGGATGTACCTATCGGACCGCAGCGCGGCCAGATCATGGCCGTGCAGACGCGGCCACCGCAGCCGCACGTCCGGCAGGTCTTGTCGCACGAGGACGGCTACATCGTCCCGAAGCCCAACGGGACCGCGGTGGTCGGAGCGACGCGGGAGCTGGTCGGCTGGGACGGCCGGTTGACGCCGGGTGGCCTGGGCTTTCTGGCCAAACTGGCAGATCATTTTGTGCCTACGCTGGCGGAGAGCACAGTCAAGCACGTCTGGTACGGCTTCCGACCACTGCGCTTGGACGATGGCCCGCCGCTGGTGGGGCCGCTGCCGGGCCTGAGCAACGTCAGCATCATCGCGGGGCACGGACCTATCGGGATCACGCTGTCGGCAGCGGCCGGGTCGCTCTTGGCGCAGTCGCTGCGGGGGGAGGAGCCGCAGTTCTCGCTCGCGCCGTTCGATCCGGCCCGCAGCGGCATCAGTGCGGCGTGACCGGCGGTCTATAGCTAAGCATTCGCCGCGGCTTGGCTGGCGCTCCGTCTTGAAGCCAGGGGATTGGCGTTTCTTCCGTAGTTTTCGTCGGATTGACCCAGACGATCTCGCGCAAGTCATCAACCCTCTGGGCAACGCGACGATACAGCCGCCGTACCGTGTCATCGCAAGAAACTACCCGGCGGTCCGTGTCTACGGCGGCCTCGATAAGGTGTGCATCCTTGAGCATCCCCTGCTGCTCACTGGCGCCTCTGACAGAACCCTTGATCTTTGCTCGCAACTCGGAGTCTGCCACTGCACGCGAAAAATGGACTTTCCCAATCGAGACCATGGCACTACGCCACCGAGTTGCATAGTCGGCATTGCTCGCATTCCACTCGCGCTCAACGTCTTGGGTCATAACAAGAAGGTGCGCCGATTGCCGGACAGCATCGAGGAATGCGGCACAGCCGCGCGACTGATCGGGCTGGTCTTCACGCGGCGGGCCGGCGGTGTTTGCCACCGAGACATCAATCACGAGACGTCTCGATGCAGTGCCACCCATCTACTTGTCCCAACGCCGCTTGCTGACTGCACCAAGGTAGCCCTGGTGCGTGCCAAGCTCGACGTCGGCAAAGTCTTGGGGCCAATCGCCATAAGCGCCAAACTCGTCTAGCTCGCGTGACTCGACCTCCGTTGCGCCGTCGTCGCCGCGCTCGAACCAGTGGAGGGCTACGTGGTCGGGGGGGAGAGTGCCTTCGGCTACGAGCGTCTGCACGCCGAGCAGCAGCAGCGAGCTATGCGTCTCGACGACGACGCGCACGCCGCGCCGGGCTGCGTCGGCCAATATCTGCGCCAGCGCGACTTGGGCGCGGGGGTGGAGGTCGCGCTCCGGGTGCTCCAGGTAGACCAGTTGCCCCGGTATTGCCGTCAGCAGCGCCACGAGCGCCGGCAGCACCTGCGATACGCCAACACCCATGTCGGCGATATTCACTAGGTCTTCTCGCTCATTAATCTGGCGCTGTGGGAGACGGGCAGCGCGTAGCTCGATCTCTACATCGTTGAGCCGCCTCGCCGCGATCTTCCAGGTGAGACCGAGCTTCTTAAGCGCCCGCCCCAACTCCGTAAGGCGGTCGTCCTGCGTGTCCTGCCAGGATTCGATGATGCTGGCGACATAGTGGTCAAATGTACCCTCATAGTGAAAGCGACCCTGAAGGTCAAGACCCGCCGACTTGTAAAGACGAGGACTGTCCTTCAGCGCTGGGACATGAATCAGAGCGCTCAAAGATTGCTGGTAAGAAGAAAATAGGAAATCGTGCATATTAGTATATGGGCCGGCATATATTCCGAGTCCAAGAAAGCAGCGATTTCGGTATGTAGAAATCCTAGTTTTGCCAACTCGACCAGAGAAAGCTAAAGGAAATGCCTTTTTGGCAATATCTCGCATGGCATCACTAATCTCGTCGGGAGACAAATCCATATCCGGGCGAAGGGAAAAGTCTGGCCATAGTGAAGTGCTTACTTCAAAGATATCAATACCCCTTCCCGACTGATACTCAAAGGTACTGGCAATCCATTCACCACCATGTATTCCTAGTTTGACCGTGAAGTTCACCCTATCGCCCAGTATGGCTCCTAAGGAGGATTGCTCCTCGTCATAGTGTATGGGCCAGCCATCATTCCACGATAGGAATTGCACAGCAGACGTGAAGTGGACGTTGGGGCCGTCGAGCTTCAGGGGGCCGGGGTCGTAGGTGGCGTCGAGGGTCTGCTTCATCATGAGGAGGGGCTGCATGATGCTCGATTTGCCGGAGTTGTTCGCGCCGGCGAGGATGGTCAGCGGGCGCACCTTGATGCGCTGCTCGTCGTAGAGCGACTTGAAGCCTTGGACGGCGATCTCGGTGATGCCACGGGGCGTAGCATCCTGCTGCTGGTCAGCCGACCCGGTTGCGCTCATCGGGTGATCCTCTCGTATCCGCCGCGGCGGGAGACGCGCACAATACATTCTAGGGGATGGCTCGGCGGCCGGGGCGGCGGTATGATGCTCGGACCGCTGCATAGGGGAGGAGAAGCTATGGGAAGCACATATCGCGCCGCCGTGATCGGATTGGGACGGATTGCCAGCACGTTTGACGACGAGCAGGGGCCGTGGAGCGTGTGGCGCGGGCCGCACGCGCATACGCCGAGCTATCTCGCTGCGGGTGTGCCGGTGGTGGCGGGAGCGGACCCGCACGACGGGCAGCGCGCGGCCTATCGGCAGAAGTGGGGCATCGAATCGCTCTACGCCGACTACCGGGAGATGCTGGAGCGGGAACGACCGGACATCCTGAGCATCTGCACGACGGCCAAGCCACGGGCGCGGATTCTGCTGGACGCGGTGGAGATAGGCGCTTCGCGGGGACTGAAGGCGATCTGGGCCGAGAAGCCGATGGCGCTCTCGCTGGAGGAGGCCGACCGCATGATCGCGGCGTGCCGGGCGGCCGGGATCGTGCTGGCGATTGGCTGCGCGCGCTCCTGGAAGGCGAGCTACAACCGCATGAGGGAGCTGATCGAGGTCGGGGAACTGGGCGACGTGCTGCAAGTGATCGGTCTCGGCCAGTGCGGGCTGTCGCACAACGGCAGTCACCTGCTGGCCACGGTCAACTACCTGGCCGGGGCGCAGGCGGAGTGGGTGTTCGGCCACATCACGAGCGACGAGGCCGCCGCCAGCGACGACGATCCGCAGGGCAACGGCTATATCCAGTACGCGAATGGCGTGCAGGGCTTTGTGCGGACGATGCCGTGCGGCGCGGCCGACTGGGATATCGAGGTGATCGGCACCAAGGGCCGGCTGCGCTCGCTCAACAACGGCGAGCAGGTGGAGTTCTGGAAGCTGGTGCCGTCCGGCTTGGAAGGGCGGGGGCTGGAGCCGGCGCAGCACATCTTTCCGCTGCCAACCTCGACCGAGAACGCGAACGTGCGGTGCGTGCGCGACCTGACCGTGTGTATCGAGACGGGCAAGGAGCCGAACTGTAGCGGTGAGGACGGGCGGCACGCGCTGGAGATCGCGCTGGCCCTGCGGGAGTCGCACCGCCGCGGCGGGACGCGGGTGGCGCTGCCGCTGGCGGACCGTTCGCTGCACATCCGCTCGCTAGAGACGCTGCACGGTGACGAGCCGGCCATCGTGCGCCGCGCCCGTGCCGCTGCCGCCAGCTAAGTGGGCGGCGTTGGGGCCAAGTGCCTGTGGTATCGTGGGCAGCGCCTCCTCTTGTCATTCACCGCCGCACCACCGCGTAGCTATACTCATATGAACGGAGGCCACGAGCATGGACCAGGAGCGCGGCGCTAACCCACCGAACGCCGAGACGCCCAAGCCGGACGACGCGATTCGCCCGCCCAAAGGCAGCCGGCCGGCCCCAAAGCGTGAAGGGCACCGGCGCCTCAACTTAGTCTGGTTTGTCCGCATGACGCTGTCGCTATTTGTGCTCGTCTTGGTCGTGGGCTTCGTCTTGATGGCCTTCGGTGTCATCGGCACCTACTTCGTGCATATGTTTGCACCGGAGTCATGGCATTGGCTGACAGACCAGCAAATGGCCAGATTGCCTCTGCTGTAAGTACTTACCGCGAGTGTCAGTACCAACGGAGACACGACCGCTTCGTGGAGAGCGACGCCGGCCGGGAGCGCTGTTCGGCCGGCGACAGGGGTGCGACAAGATGAGGAGCAGGAAGCAATGAGCGTTGAGGTGGCGGCAGCGGCGGAGCAGGAGCTGACGGCCGCGGGGGTGGTGGCTACCTTGAAGCGGTGCGGCCTCACGCACCTCGTCTGGCTGCCGGACAGCGAGGCCGGCTTCCTGCACGCCGCCCTCAGCCAAGACCCGGACTTGAACCTGGTGCCGGTTTGCCGCGAGGGGGAGGCGATGGCCGTCGCGCTGGGCCTGATGGTGGCGGGGCAGCGTCCGGCGGTCGTGATCCAGAACACCGGCTTCCTTGAATCGGGCGACTCGGTGCGGGGCGCGATGCTCGACACGGGCTTTCCCTTCTTCCTGATGATCGGCTACCGAGGGTGGCACGCCGGCGAGCCGATGACCGATTCGGCCGGCATCTACACCGAGCCGGTGCTGCAAGCCTGGGGCATTCCGTACTACTTGGTCGAGGACGACCGCGACTTACACCGTATCGAGCAGGCCAGCCGGGAGGCGCAGGAGGGCAGCAAGCCGGTCGCGGTGCTGATCGGTCGAGAGTATCGTTGAGGGGGGCGGGGGTACTGGTCCCCCTGTGGTCCCCCCGTCCCGACGGGGGGACGGGGATTCCCGCGCCAGCGGGAATGACGGGCAAGCAAAAGGGCCGCCCGACGAGATAGAGGGTAAGAACTGATGGCTAACAGTGGGCGGATGTCGTATCTGGACGCGCTGGCGGTGCTGGAGCGCCGGCGGCAGGATGAGATCGTCGTGACGACGATGACCTGCTCGCGGGTGTGGGCGTATCTCTCGGAGCACCCGGAGCTGGACGTGTCGTTTGGCGGATGCATGGGCAAGGCGTCGTCGCTGGGGCTGGGGCTGGCACTCGGCCGGCCGGCCCGGCGGGTGTGGGTGCTCGACGGTGACGGGTCGCTGGTGATGAACCTGGGCAGCCTGGTGACGATTGCCCAACAGGCGCCGGCCAACCTGCTGCACGTGCTGCTGGAAAACGGCGTCTACGAGGTCACGGGCGGTCAGCCCGTGCCAGGCGCCGGACTGGCCGACTTTGCCACGATGGCCCGCGCTGCCGGCTACCGGTCGGCCTACCGCTTCGATACGCTCGCGGCGCTGGAGGCGAGCCTGGACGAGGTGCTGGCGGCGCCCGGCCCGACGTTCGTGACGCTGGTCGTCGAGGAGGCAGGCGCGGCACCGCGCAAAGCCTACCCACCCACGCGCCAGGCGCTGGCCGCGCTCCGCGACCGCCTCGCCGCGGCCTAGCGGGCGGTGCATTGGCAGCGTAGCCAGCCCCTTATCCGCACGCCTCCTGGCGCGAGTAGCGACACGTATAACACGTTGCACTATTATGCAGTTGTGGCCACATTTCACGGACACGTACCATTTAACTCACGAGTCATCATGCTGTTATACTGTCCGAAGATGCAGGAGACAGTGATATGGTAAGCAACGATAGTGGAAAGCCAGTGGCAGCCTATGTCAGCTTTACGTCCTTCCTGAGCTTTCTCGATTTCCTGAGGGACCTGCCGGCCATTCCGAGGGCGCTTGATCGGAGCATATGGGAAACGAAATTCTCCGGCTCAACAGGAACACGGGTGATGGGTACATTCCGCTTCCTGGGACTCCTCGACGATGATAGGCCAACAGAGCGGCTAGAGCGGCTGGTCCATGCAGACCAAGACGCCCGGAAGAAGTTGCTGAAGGAGATTTTCCGCGAGAGCTATGGCGAGGAGCTCATAGACGGCATCACCTCTATGTCACCACAGATGATGGAGGAGCGCATTGAAGCGATTGGGACGACCGACGCGAGCAAGAGACATGCGGTGAGCTTCTTCGTGAACGGCATAAAATACATTGACCTG
>JAJDZR010000135.1 GCA_022824545.1 Chloroflexota bacterium | reverse complement strand
ACGACCCCGGCGTCCTACCCGGCCGCGCCCGCTGCACCCTGCACACCCTGGGCGCCGGGGGCCCCCTTCGCACCCGCCGGCCCGGCCGGGCCGGCCGGCCCGGCCTGGGGCTGGCCCACATAGCGCACCGTTGGCTCCCCGCAGGCTGCTGCCAACAGCCCACCGAGCACGGCGACAGAACCGCCCAAGTACCGTCGGCGTATCATGCGCTCCATCCGGCTCCCTCCTTGTGACCACACTCCCTCTGATCGAGAGGGAGACTCTGACTCACCATTTACGTACCCAGCCCAGCATGTGGTGAGTGCCTGGCTACTATAATGCTTCTCTCCTCCATATGTCCAGGCCAGGCCCCTCACCCTCCTGACAAGGGGTGTTGCCTCACCCCCGGCCCCCTCCTAACAGGGGTAGGTAACAGGTAGGGGCGTCATTCATGGCGCCCATCTGGGCACGCCCCCCTCCCTGGGCGCGATCAATCGCGCCCCTACGGCACGGCCAATACTTACCCTTGTCAGCCGGCCCCCTCCCCCTCGCTCGTGCTGCTGATTGCTGACGGCTGACGGCTCGCGCAGTCACGTTCGGGTATAATCTCGCTTCCCTGTCGCCCGATTCGCCTGAGGGTGCCATGCGTCTGTACTGGGAAGTGGCCAAGCGCTCCTTTCAGCGCCAGTTGGCGTATCGTGCCGCCACGCTCGCCGGTCTCGTGACCAACGCCTTCTTCGGCTACCTACGCGGGGCCGTGTTTATGGCCCTGTTCGCCACGCGGCCGGAGGTCGCCGGTTGGGACGTCCGCGATGCGTTGACCTATACCTGGCTGACCCAGGCGCTGATTATGATCGCGCAGTTGTGGGGTTGGTGGGAGGTCGCCGACAATATCAAGACCGGCGACGTAGCCTCCGACCTCGCCAAGCCGTTCGACTATTACACCTTCTGGCTGGCCCGCGACCTCGGCCGCGCCGCCTACCATCTGCTGGCGCGGGGACTGCCCACATTCCTGATCGGCTTCCTGTTCTACGACCTGCTGCTCCCGCCGACGCCGCTCATCTGGCTCCTGCTCGCCGTGACGCTGACCTTCGCGGTGGTGATGAGCTTTGCGTTCCGGTTCATCCTCAACGTCGCGGCCTTCTGGCTGCTCGATACCCGGGGGTTGGCTACCGTGATGGGCGGGATAATCTTCCTGTCCGGGTTCATGGTCCCGGTGGCCTTCTTCCCCGGCTGGCTCCAGGCGGTCGTGGGCTGGCTGCCCTTCACCGCCATCGTGATGCTGCCCATCGAGGTCTATCTGGGCAAGATGACCGGCTTGGCACTGTTGGTTGAGCTAGGCCGCCTGGCGGCGTGGGCCGTCATCCTGATCGCTGCCGGTCGTCTGGTGTTGGCGGTGGGCGAGCGCCGCCTGGTGGTGCAGGGAGGCTAAGGTGCCGCAGCGACGATGGCTCTCGCGGCACAGCGCCCCGGCCCGGCTGATGGCCTGGTCAGGCTGGCTCGACGAGGCCCGCTTCCTCGGGCGCCTCTACCTCCGGCTGATCGGCATTCACGCGCGTTCCACCATGCAATACAAGGTCTCCTTTCTCCTGCGGACGGCCGGGAGCTTCGGGTCCGTGTTCCTCGAGTTCGCCGTCATTGTGATGCTGTTCCAGCGTTTCCCGCATCTGGCCGAGTGGTCACTCGCCGAGGTTGCCCTGCTCTACGGTATCTCGGCCACGGCGTTCGGCCTCTCGGAGCTACTCTGTGGGGCGCTGGACACCGGCCTCTTTGCCGAGCTGATCGTCCGCGGCGACTTCGACCGCATCCTTACTCGTCCGGTGAGCGCGCTAATGCAGGTCGTCGCCAGCGAGTTCTCCCTCCGCCGGCTGGGACGGATCGCGCAAGGTGTGGGCGTGCTGGTTCTCGCCGGTACGATGCTGCCCGGGGTGTGGAGTGTAGGGAAGGTCATGTTTCTAGCAGCGACCTTGCTATCAGGCACGGCGATCTTCGTCGCCATCTGGCTACTCGGCGCGGCCTACTGTTTCTGGACGGTCCGCGCCACCGAGGCGGTGAACGTGTTCACCTATGGCGGCACGACTCTCGCCAGTTACCCGCTGGACATATTCGACCGCTGGGCGCGGCAATTTGCCCTGTTCATCCTGCCGTTGGCCTGGGTCAGCTACGTCCCGGCGCTGTATCTGCTCGACCGCGCCGACCGGAGCGGACTGCCGACGTGGCTGCCGGCCCTGACGCCGGCCGCAGCGGTGATCGCGCTGGCGGTGGCCGGCCTAGTCTGGAGCATCGGCGTGCGCCACTACCAGAGCACCGGGAGCTAATATGACCGCGTTGATCGAAGTCGAGGACTTACGCAAGACCTTTCGCGTGGCGCACCATCACCGCGGTGCGCTGGGGGCGCTGCGGAACCTGGTCGAGCGGCGCGGCCGCGTCGTCCCGGCGGTGGACGGGATCACCTTCCGCATCGAGCGGGGCGAGATGGTGGGCTGTATCGGACCGAACGGGGCCGGTAAATCCACCACGATCAAGATGCTGACCGGCATCCTCGTGCCGAGTAGCGGCCGGATCGAGGTGGCCGGGCTGGTACCCCACCGGCGCCGGAAGACGCTCGCCCGGCGGATCGGCGTCGTGTTCGGGCAGCGCACGCAGTTGTGGTGGGACCTGCCGCTCATCGAGTCGCTGGAGCTACTGCGCTTCATCTACCGGGTGCCGGCCGACCGGCACCGGGCCAACCTGGACTTCTGCACGGAGCTACTGGAGCTGGCGCCGTTCCTGGACACGCCGGTACGCCAGCTTTCGCTCGGCCAGCGGATGCGCGGCGATCTGACGGCGGCCTTGCTGCACGACCCCGAGATTCTCTACCTCGATGAGCCGACCATCGGCCTCGACGTAGTAGCCAAGCACCGCATCCGCGAGTTTCTCCGGCGGCTGAACCGCGAGCGCGCCGTCACGGTGCTGCTCACCACCCACGATATGGCCGACATCAGCCAGCTTTGCGAGCGCCTGCTGATTATTGACCGCGGACGCCTACTCTACGACGGCGCATTGGAGACGATCCGGGAGCAGTACGGGCAAGAACGGATGCTCGTCGTGGATTTTGTGGATGCCGGCGGCCCTGTCCAGGTGCCGCACGCCACCGTCGAGCGCGTGGACGGACCCCGACAATGGCTGCGGTTCCGCCGGGAGGAGACCACCGCAGCGGACTTGATCGCGGCGCTCGCCTCGCGCTACGAGCTGCGGGACCTGACGATTGAGGAGCCGGAGATTGAGGCCATCATCCGCGACCTATACAGCGCCGGCCAAGCCATCCCCCCGGCCGCCGCCTCATCACGCACCCCCGAATCGCACTCCTCCTCACCTGAGTAGTCGTGCCCAGCCATGCGCTGCGGTGCTGCACTAGGGTTCGACAATCAATTGCCGACCGTGGTCGAGGGTGACCTTGAAATGGTTGGTGACCGCCCGCCCGACAATAGTCTCATCGCCAAGCACCGTTACCGTTACGCGCAGCGGCGTCATGTCGCCAATCTGCAACGTGCCCCGGTAGGCGGGCGCAGTCACCTGTGAGCCGTCGGCGAGTTTCCAGCGCAGATACGCCGGTGGTAGCTCAACATCGGTCACCAGGCCCGCTGGCACGATGATAGCGCCGTCAAACCCGGTATCAACGAGGGCTTCAAGCCGGACTACATAGCGACCTAGTTCAAGTAGGAGCGGGATATATGGGAAATGCGTGCTGAGAACGCGCCGAGTTACAGCCATTTCCCTACCGCAACATCTCCGATCTTGAAAATGAAGTTGCCTGCCCCTAACTTCTCTACGGCTTTATCTATCAATTCATCCAAATCAGGCCCTATGAGCGTATCACCTTGAGGAGAGACGGCGAGATACTCTCCGCGATGTTGCGCTTCCAAGGGCTTGCCGTACTGCTCATACAGCATATCAGATTCTTCCAGCTTCGGTACCTTCACGGCTGCCATCCCGTCACCTCCTCGGCGGATCATTATGACACATTGTTATTATACAGTAGCCGCTCATTCGGAGCAAGTCAGCCACACTCGCCACGATGCGACCCGGTGGCTTGCTTCAGTATTGGCCCTCGATTGCATCCTCTCAAGGCCGAAGGTGTTGGTCGAACCAGGCAAGCACACGCGCTACGACGTCGCGGCGATTTGCCTCGCTGTATTGTGTGAGGAAGTGGCCTTCGCCTCGGTAGCGCAGGAGCGTGACTTCCTTCTCCAAGCGGCGGAGGCCGACAAACATCTCGCCCCCTTGCTCCACGCCAACGGCGTCATCCTCGATACCGTAGATCAGGAGTAGGGGTGTCTCCACACGATCGAGGAAGAAGACCGGTGACGCTGCGATGTAGTCGTAAGGCCGCTCCCAGGGTGGTCCGCCCAGCGCGCCTTCCTCAATGTGAATGCCGAACATATCCGGCGATCCATCGGGCCAGAGGCGCAGTTGCCCAAAGAAACTCGCGGCGTCGGATCGGCCGGCCGCGCTCACGGCCGCCTTGAAGCGGGTGGTTTCCGTGATGAGCCGGTTTACCGCCGCGCCACCGCCGCTGTGGCCCATGACGCCGAGCCGTTCGGGATCGGCGATCCCCAGCCGCACCGCCTCATTCACGGCCAGCAAGACGGCAGTGGTGAGGCGCGCATCCGGCACACCGAGTTGCTTGGCTGGGGTATCGGGCATCAGTACCCCGTACCCGCGACTGGCCAGAAGCTGGAGATGCAGGATACTCGAATAGGGATCCCAATCATGCAGCTCATTTGAGAGCGACGAGCCTGGATACACGTGGGTGATTAACGGTACACGCTGACCGTCACGATAGTTCGCCGGTAGGAGCACGGCTCCGCGCGCTTGTTCACCAGTGGTGGTCTCCCAAGAGATAAGCCGCGTCGTTCCGAGCGCGACCTCATCCAAATGGGGATTGAGATGGGTGATCCGGCGCCGCTCGCGGAAGGTGGGGTCAGTCACCCAGAAGTCCGGCGGGTGCGACTCATCCTCGATCGCATACGCCACCGTCCGGCCATCGGCAGAAACGTCGCCGAAGTAGCTGTCAATGACACCCACCGGCGCGACATGCAGGACGCGATCTTCGGCCAGCAGGCGTTCCGGTGGTGTCCCATCCAGCGGCACACGCCAGACCGCCGATCGCCCGGTTGCCTTGTCGCGCGCACCTACGACGCAGGTATCGCCATCGGGACTCCAGAACCGGCCCGACTCGATCCGGCGCATGACACACAGACGGCTCCGCTGTTCCGGCAGGTCGAGCGGGCGCGCTTTCTGAGATCCCGGCCCCTCGGTCGGGATGATCCACAGACGACCGCCGCGGTCTCGCCCCAACAGTTGCTTGCCAGCGGGATGCCACAGCAGGAAGCGCACGTCTAGCTCAACATCGAGCGGTAGCTGGCGCGGCTCCCCTCCGTTGGCCGGGGCCAGCCAGAGCCGTCCGTCGCGGACATAGGCCAAGTGCCGTGAGTCGGGCGACCAAGCCGGGTCGTGCCGGCCGCGCCCGCCCCGGTCCAGCCCTTCGGCCACCAGACGAGGCGTACCACCCATGGCGGGCATGAGGTACAAGGGGTGCGTGTATTGATACTGTGCCAAGCTCGGCCGGGTGTCCGGTCCCACAACGGCGAGCCATTGGCCATCGGGCGAGGGGTAGACCCCCATCGGACCGAACTCGGTGAACAGCCGCTCGGTAGCGCCAGTGCGCACGTCAACGATCCCAACGTCGCACAGGCGCTGTGCGGGTTCGTGCGCTCGTGCAGTCGGGTCTTGGGATGGTGGCGGTGGTGACACCAGCACGTCCACGGTTGGCCCGTCCGTCGGATCGGGCGGTGCTGACAGTGTGCCAGCTGCGGCTGGCCGCTGTTGCTCCGGAAGCAACAGCACGTATACGCGGGAGCCGTCGGGACTCCAGCGTGGCGTGTCCTGCCACGGAGTGAAGAGCGCTTGGCCGGATAGGACTTCTACCGACCCTACTGCCGGTTGCCAACTCCATAATTGCACGGCGCCCTGGTGGTCGGCGTAGAAGGCGAGGCGGGTGCCATCGGGACTCCAGCTCGGCCGCCAGCTCCGGCCCTCGTCGCCGAGCAGGGGCCACGACTCGCTGCGCTCGATACCCGTCACCCAGAGTTGGGCGCCGGCCACCTCGCCGCCTGCACCCGACGAGAACCTTCCTGATGGGGGGTCAGCGTTCTGCGCTTCCGGTCGTGCAGCGAAGGCCAAGTACCGCCCGTCCGGGCTGAGTGCGATCCGGTGCTGATTCCACGGTGTGCGTACCGCTAACAGGTCGTCGAGGGTAAGCGCTTGCCGCCGGTTCGTTGACGTACTCGCAGGTGTCTTCATGCGGCCAGCATACATCTGGTGATTAAATGAGTCAAGTGTATTCATGGCAACCGGCCGGCGACGAGCGCCGGGTCATGGCCTACTGCACGTCGGTGATCTTGGCCGCGATGGCTGCCGTAATCTCCTCGGCGGTGCTCGTACCGGACCAGAGCTTGCGGAACTCCTCCCGCGCGACCGCCCGAACCTCGTCAATCCGCGAGATCAGATAGGGCGTGCGGGGTCGGACGAGCGCCCCGGGCACGGCCGCCCGCCGGTCGTGGGGCGGCTCCGGGGGTTGGAGGTAGCCTGCCTCGGCGAGCAAAGACGGCGCTTGCGGGTGCCACAACCGGTTTTCCCACTCGGCTTGCTGCACGTCGGGAGCGATCAAGAACTGCACCAGCTCCCAGGCTTCTTCCGGCTGGCGACTGCCCTTGAGGATGGCGGCCACGTCCGGCCGATAGTGGCCCTGAACCCCGAGATTACCTCGCGGCTGGGGAGCCATACTCCAGTCGAATGACACTTCCTGCTGCGCGAGGGTCAGCTCGGCCTCGGCCGGCGCATACCACATCGCCACATCACCACTGGCAAAGGCGGCGAATCCGTTGCCCGAAAAGATGTTGGGTGCCGGCGCGACACCGTGCTGTAGGTGCAAGTCGGCCAGCCACTGCAACGCTCCGACGGCCAGCGGCTCGTGGATCGCCGGCGCACCGTTCCGGTTCAGTAGCTCGTCTCCGCCGTTGCCCCAGAGCCAGGCGTGATACGCCTCGTCAATGCCGTGCAAGGTGGTGCCCCAGCGCGCCGGAGTGTCACCGTTTGCTGCCGTGGTCAACTGTTGCGCCGCGCTGAGGAAGTCTTGCCAGGTCCAGTTCGGAGGCGGCAACGGCACGGAGGCGTCCGTGAAGTGGCTGCGATTGTAGAACACGACGTAGAGGCCGTTGTTGCCCCGCGGCAAGGCCACCCATTCGCGCTGGTAGGTGCAGACATCGAACGGCGCCGTAAGATCATCGGGACGAAACTCGTCGCGCCGCATATAGTCGCCGAGCGGCAGGACGGCATCTTCTGCATAAAACGTCGCCGCCGACCAGGAGGGCAGGTGGACTAGGTCGGGCAGGCTGCCACTCGCAAACAGACTAACGAGGTTCGCCACGTGCTCGGCGGCGGTTGACGCGGCGATGACGTTGACCGAGATGGCCGGATAGTTCCGTTGGAAGCTGAGCAGGGTCCAGTCTTCCTTTTGCACTCGTTCCGGCGTCCCCCACGTCGTGTAGATCAGCTCCACTGGATTTTCGGTGGTCAGTGGCACGTCCGAGAGGTCTTCGCCGAGATCGCAAGCGGCGACCAGCAGGGGCGTCGCCAAGGTCGCCACGGCCCGTTGCAGCACCGCGCGACGGCTCCGCCCGTCAGCCGCCGTGGCTGAACGCGAGCGCGCCATACCGTTGCCAGAATTGCCCATCACCGCGCCGCCTTGCTCGACCGACTGCGTACCCGCTGCGCCGGAGTCCACCTACCTGCCAGTATAGAACACGCCGCCGGGGGGCTGTGCCGGCGACGCTGCGGCTGCTAGGATTCTGCCCAGTCCAGGCGTTGACGGGGAGACTGATGACAGAGACGAGCAGTGACCACGCCTACCAGGTAGACCCGGCCGAGCGGCCGGTCTTGCGCCCGGTGGAGCCGCGCTGGATCATCTACCAAGGCGAGCAGCGCCTCTGGCTGCGCGATCCCCTCGCCCTGAGCGAGCGCATGGTCCTGGTACCCGCCGCCGTCGCGCCGCTGGTCGCGCTGCTCGACGGCGAGCGAACACCGAGCGGGATCAAAGCGGCCTTCGAGGTGCGCTACGGAACGCGGCTGCCGCCGGGGTTTGTCGAGCAGTTCCTGGCGGCGCTGCAGGAGGCGGCGCTGCTGTTCGGACCGGCCTACGAGGCGGCGCGGGAACGTGTTCTCGCCGACTACCGCGCGGCCCCATTCCGTCCGCCGGCGCTCGCCGGCAACGGCTATCCCGCCGACCCGGCGTCCCTGCACCAGCTACTGGCCCGCTACGCGGCTGAGGCCGGCGTGAGCGGCACGGTGCATACGAACGGCCGGCTGCGGGGGCTGATTACGCCCCACATTGACTATGCTCGCGGCGGAGCCGAGTATGCGCGTGCCTGGCTACCGGCCCGCGAGGCCGTCGCCGCGGCGGAGCTGGTCGTCATCTTCGGTACCGATCACGCCGGGAGCGCCGGCGCGTTGACCCTCACCCGCCAGCGGTACGCCACGCCCTGGGGACCGTTCCCGCAGGACCAGGCGGTCGTCGAGGGCGTGGTCGCTGCGCTCGGCGAGGCGGCGGCGTTTGCCGAGGAGCTGCATCACCGCAGCGAGCATTCCATCGAGCTGGCGACCGTCTGGCTGCACTGGCTGCTGCGCGAGGCCGGGCGCGCCGATGACCTCCCGCCGCTCGTCCCGATCCTCTGTGGCTCGTTTGCGCCCTTTACGCACGGCGCGGCCGAGCCGCTGGCCGACCGGGCGCGGGTGCAGGCGCTCGCGGCGCTGCGGGCGGCCACCGCTGGGCGGCGCGTGCTGGTCGTGGCGTCGGCCGACTTGGCCCACGTGGGCCCGGCCTTTGGTGACGAGCGCGGCTGGGACGTGCTCGCGCGTGCCAGCCTCAAGGCCAGCGACGAGCGGCTGCTGGCGGTCGCCGCGACCGGCGATCCGGCGGACTTCCTGGCCACGCTGCGGACCAATCAGGACGCCCATCGCGTCTGCGGCCTGCCACCGATTTACTGGGCGCTGCACGCGCTCGACGGCGCAGTGGGCGAAACGCTCGGCTACGATCAGTGTCCGGCCGACGAGGCCGGCGCCTCCTGGGTCACGATTGCCGGCATGGCCTACACGTGAGGTGCTGTCGGGCCTCACCCCTGGCCCCTCTCCACCATGTAGAGAGGGGGTGTGCGGCGGCGATCATTCCGGCGGGCGCGGGAATCCACATCCCGCTGCGGAACGGGGAGACCATAACCGGTGAGGGCAGGCTTTCGGCGGGCGGGGGCGGGGCGCGCGAATGGCGTTGGCGTGAGCAGCCCGTGCCCGCGGTGGCAGGCGGCGGGCGGGTCGGCGCCAGTAGGTCAGGATGCCCTTGATGGGTGGTGGAGTGGGATTGCGGGTAGGTGAAAGTGCGGGGAGTGGCAGGGACGTGGGGCAAGACTCCCTGGAGCAGCCGGCTCCTGCGAGCCGGCACGGGGGCGGTGGTCAGCGGCACACTTGGGCCGGCGCTTGCCGGGCCACAGGCAGCGTGGCTTGGCGGCGCCTTGGGCATGGACGCGGCGCGGGACCGGATGTGGTCCCGTGCCTTGGGCATGAGCATGGGCATGGGCGCGGCGCGGGACCGGACGTGGTCCCACGCCTGCGGCTGCGACTGCACGGCCGCGCCACCGCACGCGGCCGGCACCGCGGTGCCAGGGTTCCCCGGCCGGGCGCTGCCCGGCGCTCCAGGATAGTCTTGCATCTGCCACTCCCGTCAATAGATGCACATTGGGCGGGCGTGGGAAATGACAACGGCCTAGGGGACGGGTTTGTCAGAGTCGGGATTTGCTGGATGAGAGGACGATCAGGACAGGCGGGGCGAGCGCAGCCTCCTTGTGCCTCGGTTCCGGCAGGCCGTATAATGGAGCGTACCGAGGGGCGCGTAGCTCAGTTGGTTAGAGCGCGCGGTTCACATCCGCGAGGTCCGGGGTTCGAGTCCCTGCGCGCCCACCACTTCCCGGCCTACGTGCTGCACCGATGTGTACCGTCGTCGGCAGCCTGCCCCGCAAGCTGGGTGACTACACGGTCAACCCCACCTCCATAAATTCCCCTAGCACTGCGCCGGATCCCGCATGGCGCGCGGTGGAAACAATCGAGATTGGAGGAGTCGTCCACAGGTCGAGGGGTTTTATAGCAATACAGCTGCGAGTCAACTCTTGGAGCAAGAATCCACCGGTTGAACCCCATATAGAGCGGATAGTCGACTAGGGAGCGGGGGAGTACCGGGATGCAAGACTTCAACGAGGCAGCGTGGATCGAGCGCCTAGCCTCCGCCTTGGAAAAAGTAGCGGCGGAAGCAGAACCGTCTTACTCCCCACGTCCACCGCTGATGCCCGGACTCAGGCCAATCGGAGAGTATCAGTCTGTCCTCCGTCGTGGGTACCGCGAACTCGCGGCGCGGGCCAAGCATGATCTGGTGGCCTCCAAACAGTTCGAGGAGTCGCACCTGTGGCTCAAGACAGATCCCGTTGAAGCGACGACAATCTTGCGGGGGCACCCCCTCATGAAGCCGGGGCTGGAGGGCTCGGGCATGGACGAAGGGGTCAGACTTAGGATTCTCAGCAGAATGCATCGGTCAGATTTGACGTGGCTCGTGTCGTGTCTCGCAAAACTCTCCGTCAAGGAAGGAGGCGAAGAAGCTGCTCGGCGCCTGCACCGCTACCTGACTGCTGGCGCGAATGGGGCCGTCCCGGCCTACGAGATTACGGTCATTCACGGACTGGTAGTGAAGACGCGCTTCAGCCTAGACGCGGGTGCATACTTAGCACCGTACCGGGATGCCAGCGCGGAGTTTGGCCTGCCTGACGAACCTGAGCCGATGTCGAAGACGAGCTACCCCGACGCGGCCGCGCTCGTGCGCAGCCTCGAATACGGACCTGGAGTCGCGCCACCCGACGATGGTGCTGCCCTGCCCGATGTGCAGATCGCCTACCGCTTCCCGGCTGTCTACCGGGTTGATCTTGAGGGTTGGTCCGACGACAGTATGCTACTCGTCGATCTACTCTCAATCGCCAGGCGGGTTCCGCTGCTTTCCCGCACACGTTACGTCCGTCTGGCCAGATGGATCGAGGAGATCGACCCCAACTTCGCCTTCGGCATTAAGCAGTCTGGCGGCTTCGTCTCCGACGTGTGGCCGCGAGGCCACGACCTCTCCAAGGACGATGTAGACACCTTCTTGGAACTGGCCCGTGGCTGGCACATGTATTCGGACAAACTGGACGCGATTAACCTTGCGATTCGCCGGCTGGCTGCTTCGTTCTCTCGTCCCGGCGGCCGATTTGGAAAGGAAGACCGTATTCTCGACATTGCTATCGCCCTGGAAGTGTTTTACGGAGGTAAGACTGGCCACAGGCTCGCACAGCGCGCCGCAGCATTGCTGGGAGCAACCGCCGCAGAGCAGAAGCGGATATTCGACCAAGCGAAGGGATTTTATGCCGTGCGGTCGGGGATCGTACACTGGAAGAGGGTGCCTTCACCAGATGTTCTCGACAAGGAGTTTGAGGCAGGGCGCAATCTAGCCTGCCTCACTCTCGCGAGCTTACTCAACCACGACGCGCCACTGCGGTGGGCAGACGTGATGAGCAGCCTGCTACCTGAGACGCAAGCGTACATCGCGGCAGTGAGAAGCCAGTAAGACAGGTAACGCTCTAGTGGACGGCGTTTTCGCTTTCGGTGTGTATCTTCTCTAACCCGGGAGAGTTTACGGGCCCCAGCCACACCTCGAATATATATGCATTCCGTCAAGTCTGGGCCACCACCTCTCCCGTAACCGGGGCTAAGCAGTGCTGATCGCCGTCGCAAACCCGCGCTCTTCAGCCGCGCCCTCTCGCTGGTCCTTGGTGTTCGAGGTGCGCCCTTCTCAGCGTTGACGGCGCACCAGCCGCGACGGAGCTGCCACAGCTGGATGACCAGCGGACGCCGCTGGTGGTGGTCCGAGTAAAGGGGCAGGTCTTTTGTGTAGGCCCGCCGCTCCACAGGAAAAACTACCCTTGTGGGAGTAGTCCCCCGCGAGGCGTGGCTACTCCTTGGCCTGGATGACGACGCGGCCGCCGTCCCGAACCTGGATGCTTAGGTCATGGTTGTCCAGGAGCAGCATACCCACAAGCGGGGTGCTGCCCGTCGCGTCGGCCTCGATGTCTCGCGGTTGACCGTCCCAGAGCACAGTGACGTAATGCACGTCGAAAGCGACCTGAGCGTCGTTGGCCAGAAACGCCTGGCCCATGTAAGCGAAGGGCAACCCCAATTCGGTCACCAGTTCAGTCGGCAAGGTCAAGAAGCCGCTATAGCCGGTGTCCACCACAGCCTCGATGGCCCGGGTCCGCCCCTGCGGTTCCTGTACGTGAAGGGTAACCACTGCTTCATGGGCGGCATTTACCACCCCCTCGATCACCGGGCCCTCCGCAGGGACCCGGCCCCGAAGCTGCGTAACGCCCGGTACCCGACGCGCTCACATAAGACATCGACAGCATTGGGACGTTGCGCTCGCAGACGCTCCACCGCGATGCGGGTAGTGTCGGCAACGGCCCAGTCCCCGGTCTCAATGTCTATGGCGACGTACTCTCCGAAGTGGTCGGCTTCGACCTGCGGCAGGATGTTCCGCTCGTATATCTCCTTACCCACGCGAACTGCCTCTTCGCGTGGGCGGCGTGGAGGCATAGCGGTTTCCCTTCCCTGCGTGGGCGCCGTCGTCTCCGTGTCTCTCATGCGTCCCCCTTGCAAAGGCATTCCTCTACCGGGTAGACCCTACCACCCTACTACCCGCTCCAGGATCGGCTCGACGGCTGACGTGGACATGGACCCTGACCAAGGGGACAGCCAGCTTGGCCGAACACGGACAGCCATTACACTGTCCGTGCCGGCCGATAGGTTGTGTTGGGTGCTACTCCTCTTCGGGGAGGAGGACGACGCGCACGTAGCGGTCGTCGGTGAGGTAGCGCTCCGCGGCAGCGGCCACCTCCTCCAGCGTTAGCGATTCCAGCAATTCGTCGAAGGCGACTATCTGGTCGAATGACTCTCCGCGGCGCGCGGCGATGCGTATCTGATTGAGCCAGAAGCTGTTCTCGCGCAGGGCCTCCTCTCGGTTGGTCCTGAACAACTCCTTGGCGGTGTCCAGGTACTTCTGCTCGCCGCCCATCTGCAGCCAGTCTATCTGGTCGAACACCTCGTCCCGGAGTTCCTCGACGCGGTCGGGGTCGCTGCCGAAGAGGACGTAGATCTGGTACTCGGGGTCCGGGAGGGTCTGGGTGCCGGCGGTGTTGACGCTGATGCTGTAGGTTCCGCCGAGAGCCTCGCGTACCCGCTCCCGCAGCCGGATGCCGAGAATCTCCCCAGCCACGTCAATGGTGAGCGCCTCCTGGCGGCTCCACTCCAAGTCTCCGGCGTACACCAGCAGCGTCTGGCTGCGCGGCTCGAGACCGCTGCGTACCACGTGGTCCTCCAGACCCGGCGGCGGGTCAACTCCGTGGTCCTGCCACTGCTCGGCGCGTCCGGCGGACGGCAGGGCGGCCAGGTAGTTCTCGGTCAGCGCGCGCAGGGTGTCCCAGTCGAAGGCGCCAACGAAGACGAACGTCGCGTCGCCGAGGTCGGCGAAGCGGTCGGCGTACACCGCTTCCGCGCGCTCCAGATTCAGTTCCTCCAGCACTTCGACGGAGAGGGGACGCCCGCGGTGGTGTCCCTGACTCAGCAGGGAGTTGGCGTAGTTGAAGAATACCCAGTCCGGATCTGCGGCGCGGAACTCGGCGACGCTGTGGAGCCTTGCCTCGTATCTTGTGAAGTAGTCGGGATCGAGCCGCGGCTCGGTTGCGTACAGCGTCACGAGCTGGAACAGGGTCTCCAGGTCCTCGGGAGAGGCGTTGCCGCTGAAGCCCTCGAACAACTCTCCGATGTACGGGGATACCGAGACCCGCTTGCCAGCGAGCAGTTTATCCAGGGTCACGCTGTCGTGGGGGCCCGCTCCGCTGCCTGAGATGAGCTGGGCCGCGTAGGTGGCGGACTGGTGGTCTTCGTCCGTGACGAGCGAGTGGCCGCCGGGGCTGAAGGCCCGGAACAGCACCTCGTCATCTTTGAAGTCGGTCTGCTTGGCGATGACGGTGACGCCGTTGGACAGCGTCCACTTCACGGCGTCAATGGACTCGATCCGCTCTTCGGCGGTGATGGTCCCCGGCTCCGGCAGATTGGCCAGCAGCGGGACGTCGCCGACGTCGTCGGCGTAGGGCTCCACCGCCAGGGCGTGGGCCGTCTGTAGCTGGGTCAGCAGGGCCGTGCCGAGCTCGTCGTCGGTGCCGGCGACGTCGGTCTCCTCGGGACGCACCACCAGCAGGGCCAGGTCCTTGGTCTGTGCCCAGGACCGCGCCACGTCAGCGAACTCGGCCAGGGTGATCTGCGGCAAGAGCCGCTGGTACAGCTCCCACTCGGCCTCGATACCGGGGACGGGGTCTCCGAGGAAGAAGTGGTCGGCGTACGCGCCGGCGAAAGCCGTGGAGGGCGTCTGGTCCCGCTGCTTGTACCGGCTCTCGATCGAGTTGAGCAGGTTGCTCTTCTCGCGCTCCAACTCGCCCTCGGTGAAGCCGTGCTGGTGGGCGCGCTGAATCTCCTCGAGCATGGCCGCGAGGCCGGCCTCGACACCGTCGGTCTCGACCCAGGCCGAGAACGTGGCGATGTCAAGCGTGTAGACGTAGTTGTAGCGGGTCGCGCTGGCGGTGATGTACGGTGGTTCAGCGACTTGGCCGCGCTCGAACAGCCGCGCGTTGAGCATCATGAAGGCGAGCCTTCCAACGATAGCACGCCTGAAATCCGCCTCGTCCTCGACCGGTGCGGGATCGTACTTGCGGATGAGCACGAACTGGGTGGCGGGAGACTCGGGGTCGGTGAATACCTCGATGAGCGGGGTCTCGTGGCCCGGAACGTCAATCTGCGGCCTGTCGGTGGATTGTCCGATGGCGGCGCGCTCCTGTGCGGCCTCGCCCTCGGGCGGGGGCGCGAAGTACTGCTTGATCTTGGCTTCGATCTCTTCCACGTCGAAGTCGCCCACGGCGACCACCGCCATCAAGTTGGGCCTGTACCAGCGCTGGTTGTAGGCCCGCTGGCCCTCGACGGGGGCGTTCTCGATGACCTC
>JAJDZR010000072.1 GCA_022824545.1 Chloroflexota bacterium | reverse complement strand
TGGTGGAGAATGGGTTTTGCCAGTTCAAGCAATGGCGTGGGGTGGCGACGCGCTACGCCAAGCAGGCCGCTTCGTTCCTGGCCCACTGCCAGATTCGCGCCATCGCACTTTGGGCGAAGGTGATTTGACGACAGGCCCTAGTGGACGGAACAGGAGACCATCACGTTCGTAGGACCTCCTGTGTCGGACTGTGGCCTCTGACCTGCAACTAATCACCCCGCTTACCCACGTAGCCGGACACCAGCACCTCCCTGTGACCGTACTGGCATCAGGTAGGCGTTGCCGGTACCGTATTAGCGACAGAGATTTGACTCGGACTAGGTTCGGCCAGAGAGAGTGCCGGTGTCCTCTCGGTACGAGAAAATGGGCGGGCCGGGCTGTTGAGGTGTGTCAAGGCCCGCCGACAGCGACGAATACCGGCGGCGGCTTGCTGCTGCCGGATATGAGGTGAGCGGGCCGGGGGTGAGATGTGGCCGGAGCAGTCATGGGGAGGAGAGGGACGATGAGTAGCGATGGTCGTATCCGCGTTGGGGTGATCGGCTGTGGGAGTATTGCCCAGATCATGCACCTCCCCTATCTCCGCGAGCTGGACGACCGTTTTGCGATCACCGCCCTCTGCGACGTGTCGCCGGGCACACTGACTGCGGTGGCGGCAAAGTATGGCGTGCCCGATGAGGACTGCTTCGCGGACTATCACGATCTGTGCGCCAGCCCGGCGATAGATGCCGTCCTCATCTGCTCCAGCGGCTCGCACGTACCGCCAGCGCTCGTGGCCCTGGCCGCCGACAAGCACGCGCTCGTCGAGAAGCCGCTCTGCTATACCGGACGCGAGGCGCAAGCGTTCGTGAACGCGGCTCAGGCTGCCCGTGAACGCAGCGGCACCGTGACCCAACTCGCGTATATGAAACGGTATGACCCCGGCTATCAGTATGGGCAACGCCGCGTGCGCGCCATGCAAGCTGCCGGTAGCCTGTTCTTCGTTGACGCGCGGCACATGCACCCCAGCAATGACCTGTATACGGCGCATCATCCGGTCCACCGGGCGCCCGACGTACCCGTCGAGATTCGGGAAGCCGGCCAGCGTGAGCACGAAGCCGCGCTGACCGAATCGCTCGGCGTGGAGGCAACGGCCGCGCAGCGGGGCGCTTTCGGAACGCTGATGGGTTCGAGCATCCACGACATCTACTCGTTGCGCGGGCTGCTCGGTCGTCCTGAGGCCATCGTGGCCATCGAGGTGTGGGGCCGCAACATTGCGGCGCTGCTGCGCTATCCCAATGGGGTGCGCGTGAGCTACACCTGGGCCGACCTGGGCCAGCTACGGGAGTTTCGTCAGGAGTTCGCGTGCTACGGCGCCGACGAGCGGGTGACGATCACGTTCCCGTCGCCGTTTCTGCGGTCCGCCCCTACCATCGTCACGCTGCAAGCGATGGAAGCGGGCCAGGACGGACCGGTGCATACGGAGACGCGCGTCACCGCCTCCTACGAGGAGGCGTTCAAGCGAGAGTGGCTGCACTTCCACGAGTGCATCACGCAGGGCTTGGAGCCACGCACCGGAGCAGAAGCTGCCCAGCACGATACCGAGTTCATCATCGAACTGGCCCGTGCGATCCGCTAGGCCTGGATTGACGTTTCCCGTCGTGCTTGGCCGCTTCAGTCGTCGAAGAGGCGCTTGACCAGGTTGAGGAACTCGCCGCGGATTTGGGCACGATTGGCGACGGTGGCCACGTAGACGATGGGGTCGTAGTCGTCGAGACCGGACGTGACGGTCAGGTCGGCGGTCATTTGCCCCTGGTCCCGTAGCCAATGCAGCGCCCGGCTGAGGAGGGCGGAGGCCAGCCCCTTGCCGCCGAAGTCCCGCAGCACGAGCACGCCCCAGTCGAAGGCATCCTCGCCGTCGCCTGGCACCTTCGCGTCGCACAGCGCCACCGGGCGTCCGTCGTGATAGGCGATGAAGTACGTCTGCTTGGGTGCGCCTGGCCCGTTCGCGCTGCCGATGACCGCTTCGACGGCCGCGCGCACCCGCGCCTCGGCGCGCTCGGCAAAGCCGGGGAGATCGGTCGGCTGCAGCTCCACGCGATACCACTTCCGGTCCTTGCGCGGGTCCTTCCACCACGTCCAGTAGGGCTGGTACGAGTTGAGGACGAGCCGACCGACCTCGACCGGGTCCGGGTGCGGCGTTTCGACAATCCGGACATGATCCGGCAATGGAATGTCCGCCAGGTTCGTGAGGTCCCAGCCCAGCACGACGGTTCGCCGCGAGGACCAGAAGCCGAGGTTGTAGAAGGGCAGCGCGAGTCCCTGCCCATCAAGGATGAGGGCATCAATCTTGGTGACCTCGTGTACGCGGAGCCGCTGCTCCGCCGCCTCGATCAGGCGCTCGGCGAGATCGGCGTTCCCCTCCTGACCGGCCTCGACCGTGAGATCGGTGATGAGGCCGTGGCGTAGCTCGGGGTCGTCCCGTTGTGCCAGCCGCACGGCCCCGATGATCTCCTCGCCACGGTGCGCCACCAATAGCTCACTGGGGCCGTACCGCAGCAGATTCAGTTCGCGGCGCACCCCCAGCAACCGCGCCGGCACCGTCGCCAGTGGCTCGATGGTCGTGTCTTGGATTGCAGTGTCGCTCATCGCGTCGTTTACCCACCTCTCGATACTCTGCAAGCGCGAGTATACCAGGCTGGTTACGGCCTTCCTCGCGCGACAGAGGTACTTTATTCCGACAACTGTGTGTTAGATCGCAGCGTAAACTCCATCACTCCGCTAGCTAGTGGGCGCAACGAGCGTCAACGGACCGTAGTTGACGCCCTATTGCGCCGGGAGTAGGATGCTTCGCAGCGTGCTGCCCGTACTCCTGTTGCGGCCGCACCGGTTGCGACGTCTGGGGCGAGTGTTGCCGGAGCGTTCAGGACAAGCGCGGAGCCGCTCACCTGAGCGTCGTGAAATCGCAAGCACCGGAGGTGTGACGATGGGACGACCCGTGACTCTCTTCACCGGCCAGTGGGCCGACCTCCCACTGACCACGCTGGCCGAGAAGGCCGCCGGCTGGGGCTACGAGGGCCTGGAGCTGGCCTGTTGGGGTGACCACTTCGACGCCGAGCAGGCCGCTGCCGATCCGGCCTACTGCGCCGGGCAGCGGGCCATCCTGGCGGAGCATGGCCTCGACGTATGGTCCATCTCCATGCATTTGCAAGGCCAGCTGGTGCTCGACCCGAACGACGCCCGCAGCAACGGCTTTGCCCCCGACGCGCTGGCCGATCAGCCGGAGCAAATCCGTGAGTGGGGCATCCGGCAGATGCTGGCCGGCCCCCAAGCCGCCAAGAATCTCGGAGTGGAGGTCATCAACGGGTTTACCGGCTCTTCGATCTGGCACCTGATCTACTCGTTCCCGCCGACCGAACCGCAGATGATCACCGACGGGTTTAAGCTATTCGCCGAGCGTTGGAATCCCATCATGGACGAATTCGGCAAGCACGGCATTCGCTTCGCTCTGGAGGTCCACCCCACGGAGATTGCCTTCGACCTCTACTCGGCCGAGCGCGCCTTGGAAGCGCTCGATCACCGGCCGGAGTTCGGCTTCAATCTCGATCCCAGCCACCTCATCTGGCAGGGCGTGGACCCGGCCATCTTTGCCCGCCACTTCGCCGACCGCATCTATCACGTCCACGTCAAGGACGCCAAGATCAACCGCGACGGCAAAGCCGGTATCATCTCCAGCTACCTACCGTTCGGGGACCACCGGCGCGGCTGGGATTTCGTCTCGCCGGGACATGGCGACATCAACTTCGACAACTTCATCCGGGCGCTGAACGACATTGGCTACCAAGGGCCGCTCTCGGTGGAGTGGGAAGACTCCGGCATGGACCGGGAGTGGGGGGCAGCGGAGGCGGCGCAGTTCGTGAAGCGGATTGACTTCGCGCCGAGCGCCGTGGCTTTCGATGCCGCTTTCGGCGAGGATTAGCACAGCCCCCCTATGGTCTCCCCGCTGTGCAGGGGGACGAGGTGTTCCCTCCCCTGTCGCAACGGGGGAGGGTGCGGGTGGGGGAAGTAGAGGAGGAGCGCGATGTCTGAGCAGGTGGGCTTTGTGACGATGGGCACGGCCGCCGGGGCCGGCGATGCCCCGACGATTGGCGTGGGGATGCTCGGCTACTCGTTCATGGGCAAGGCGCACTCCAACGGCTTCCGCAAGCTGCCGTACATGGCATGGCCCCCGCCGGCCGTGCCGGAGCTGGTCGCCATCTGTGGGCGCAACGAGGCGGCGGTGCAAGCGGCGGCGCAGCGTTTCGGCTATGCCGGCTACTACACCGACTGGCGCGAGATGCTCAAGGACGACCGTATCCAGCTGTTCGACAATGGCGGGCCGAACAACGTCCATGCCGAGCCGTGCATTGCCGCCGCCGAAGCCGGCAAGCACATCCTCTGCGAGAAGCCGCTGGCGCGGACCGGCGCCGAGGCCAAGCAGATGCTCGACGCCGTACACAAGGCCGGCGTGAAGCACCTCTGCGCCTTCAACTATCGCTTTGTGCCGGCCATCCGCCAGGCACGGCTACTCATCGAGCGGGGTCTATTGGGCCGCATCTACCACTTTCGAGCGCGTTACCTCCAGGAATGGGGGGCGGACCCGTCGGTAGCTCAATGGCGCTATCATGCCGACCTCGCCGGCAGCGGTGCCCTCGGTGACCTCGGCGCGCACATCATTGACATCGGCCGCTTTCTGGTTGGCGAGCCGAAGCGCGTGATGGCGCTCGCGGCAACGTTCATCGGCGAGCGCGACGACCCGGACGAGAGCGGCAACCGGCGGCCGGTGGATGTGGACGATGCTTTTGAGGCCGCTGTCGAGTTCGAGAACGGGGCCGTCGGCACGCTCGAAGCGACGCGCTTCGCTACCGGCCGTAAGAACCTCAACACGTTCGAGATCAATGGGGAAAACGGCTCGATCTCGTTCAATCTGGAGCGGCTGAACGAGCTGGACGTCCACTTGCCCGGCGTTGATCCGGCCGACGCGCAGGGTTTCCGCAACGTGCTCGTCACCGAGGCCAACCATCCCTTCTACGAGTGGTGGTGGCCGCAGGGACACATCATCGGCTGGGAGCACACGTTCGTCCACGAGATCGCGCATCTCCTAGATGCTATTGTCAACGACAAGGACGTGGCGCCGTATGGGGCGACGTTCGAGGACGGCTACCGGAACGCCGTCATCTGCGACGCGATCTTGCAGTCGGCCCGCGAGCGGACGAGCGTGGACATCCACTACTAACGCGCCGCTATCCGGTTCACGGTATCGTCGTACTACTGTCGCTCACCTGAGGAGGAGCACATGGCTGTCTTTCTGCACACGCGCATCCGCGTCAGCGACCTCGACCGTTCGGTCAAGTTCTACTGCGATCATCTCGGCTTCCGGGTGAAGAGCCGGAGCGCCCGCTCGCCGCAAGGCAACCAGGTCGTGCATCTGGAGCTACCGGGCAACGCGCCGACACTGGAGCTGACCTACTCCGCCGACTACAACCTCAACGTACCCGAAGACCTGATGCACCTCGCCATCGGCGTGCCCGACCTGACGGCGAAGTGCGCGGAGCTTGAAGACAACGGCCTGGAAATCTGGCCCGACGGCTGGCGCGAGGTCTTTGCCGGCGGTCACAAGATGGCCTTCATAGACGACCCGGACGGCTACGAGATCGAGCTACTCGAACGCCAGGACGCCTAGCCGCGCCGCACCTCCTCCCACTATTCCTGTCTGATGACTCCCCTTCCCTGGAGGGAAGGGGCCGGGGGTTAGGTCCATACCCCGGTCAGGCCGCCGGCGCGGGCAGCGGCGGCTCGCGTTGCTCAGGGACGCCGGCCGCGCCGGCCGCTGAGTCCGTCTGCTCCAGCAGGAACGTGACAAACCGTGTTCGTAGCGCCGCCCACGTGCGGCGCCGCAACTGCGGATCACCTTGCTCCAACGCCAGCAGCTCTGCTGCGGTGGGAAAGTGCGGCGGACGTGGCTCTGCCCCATGGGCAGCAGCAGGCTGGGAGTGCCTAGACACGTTCATCGCAGCGGTCATGTGAGTGACGGCTTCATGCAGCGCGACCAAAGGGGCTGTCACGCATAGCCGGTAAAAGGCTAACGGGTGCAGAGCGCCTCGGTTGCGGGCGCGGCTACCGCGATCCTGTCCTTGGGCGGCGGCTGGTCGGAATACGGCTTTGGTCCCAGCGGGTCAGGGCGTAGAGCGCGCCGGCAATCACGCCAAGCACCGCCGTCCGGCGCCAGTAACGCAACTCGGCTATGACGACTTCGCGCTGGCTGCGCGGCGGAGCCTCAGGCGTGTCGTCGTCGGCTGGATCGTCGGATGAGACTGGCTCAGGCGGAGAGCCTGTCATAGCGGGAGCGTCTTCTTCAAGGTGCGGCCGCGCCGGACCGGAAGGAGGCGGTGCGCCCACGTCGTCGGCCGGCGGCGCGGTACCACAGGCATCACTGCGCGGATCGGGAGGTTGCGTTGACACGTTCCTATACCGGGGATGAGTGACGCGCCGGAGTTGCAAAATCCTATGAACGGTGGTGGTACGGTCCCGGCGCCGCCAGCGGCTCGTCCTGAGCCGATCTAGGGAGACTACGGTAGGCACGGCGCCACGCTCTCAGTATACGGAGCTAGTCGAGTACAGGCACGCATGACCGGACAGGCGCCTTGATCCGCGGTGATGGTGTCGGCTGGCACACTAGAAGGCTCTGAGTTGCTCTTCTACCCAGGCACGGGTACGTGGGTGGAGGCCAATCGCCTCGCGGTGGGCATGGTAGGTGGCCACCACTCGTTGTGCATAGCCGCGGTCACCCTGCATGCGTTGCGACGCGAGCCAGTCAGCGAGCATCTCGCGGCGGGCTTCGTCGGACATTGGCTGGTAGCCGCTCGGCTCGCGAGCATCGGACCACCACGCCCACTTGTGGGGAGCGCGGCTCTCGTGGAGGCGGTCTGCCTGTTCTACCTCATCATGCATGATCCAGAGCCAGAGATAGTCAGGCCAGAACTTGTCGAGGTCATGTGCCAGGACTGCCTGCCACGGTAGGTTGAACCGCCTGTGCTCGAGCAGCAGGTACCACTTGTGCCGGACGACATAACCGATCAGGAATACGGCGCGGCGGAGCACCGCCTGCGGGTGCCGTCCACGCGGAAAGGGCATTGCCAGGTCCCGAGGGTCATCCCGACTGAGAGGCCGGTCACGCGGTGGCGCGCTGGCGGGCCAGCTCGACCAGCGTGCGGACCCCGTAGCCGGTGCCACCTTTGGGCACGTAGGGGCCCTCCTCGCTGCCCATCGCCGGGCCGGCGATGTCGAGGTGCAGCCAGGGCACATCCTTGGCAAAGCACTTGATGAACATGGCGCCGGTGATGGCACCGCCGAAGCGGCCACCGGTGTTCTTCATGTCCGCCACGGTGCTCTTCAGCTCCTTCTTGTACACCTCGTCCCAGACGGGCAGCTCCCAGGCCAGCTCGCCGACCGCCTCCGCAACGCCCCGCACCTCGTCGGCCAGGTCGGCGTTGTTGCTCATAAAGCCGGCCACCCGGCCGCCGAGCGCCACCAAGCAGGCGCCGGTGAGCGTGGCCAGGTCCACGATGCTGGCTGGCTCAAAACGCTGGGCGTAGGCGAGCGCATCGGCCAATATGAGCCGTCCTTCCGCGTCGGTGTTGATGACCTCGATGGTCGTCCCGTCCAGCGCCCGCAGGATGTCACCGGGCCGGATGGCTTCGCCGCCGGGCATGTTCTCCGCCGCCGGGACCACGCCGATGACCCGCAGCGGCACGCCGAGACGGCCGATGGCGCTCATGGCGCCGAGCACCGCCGCGCCCCCGGCCATGTCCATCTTCATTTCCTCCATCCCGGAGGAAGGTTTGATGGAGGTGCCGCCGGTATCGAACGTCACGCCTTTGCCGACCAGAACGAGCGGCGCCTGCTCGGTCGTGCCTTCCGGCTCGTGCTCGACGACAATGAACGCTGGCGGCTCGCGCGAGCCGCGTGCTACTCCGAGCAGCGCGCCCATGCCTTCGGCCTCGATAGCGTCGCGGTCGAGCACGGTGCAGCGTAGGCCGGCCTCGCCGGCCATCGTGGTTGCCGACTCGGCGAGCGCACGCGGCGGTAGGTCGTTCCCCGGCCGGTTGACCAAATCGCGTGCCCAGCAGACGGCGTTGGCGATGGTCTCGCCCTGATTCAGCCCCGCTTGCAGCACACTGAGCTTGGACTCGTCGAACTCGACCACCGTCAGGCGCTCGACATCGCGGTCGGCTTCGCCCGTCTCATCATCCGTGCTTTGGAACTCGCGAAAGCGATAGAGGCCGAGTAGCGATCCTTCGGCCACGGCTTGGGCCGCGTCGGCGGCCGCCAAGCCGCCGATCCCGGCCCCGTGGACGATGGTCGCCACGTGCCGCGCGCCGAGGTCGCGCGCCCGCTTGGCGACGGTGGCCGCCACCTGACGGACGTGGTCTAGCTTGAAGTCGTCCTGCTTGCCCAACCCAACGACGAGCACTCGCTGGGCCGGCAAAGCCTCCGGCAGCGATTGGGCAAAGGTGCCGCCACCGCCGGCCGGGAGATCGGTTGGGCCGGGACGTGGTGGATACAGGACGAGGACCTCGTTGAGCTTGCCCTTGAAGTCACCCGCCGCGATCACCTGAGAGATCATCCCACCTAGGCGCTGGTCTACGGCGCCGGTGGCTCCGCCGGGCGCGGTGACGCCCTCGAACAGATTGACGACAATCGCATCGGCCGCCGTCTCGTCAATGCGTCCGGCGACTAGCTCCAGCTCCATTCGCTACTCCTCTCGACCGTGGGGTTACGTTCAGGCTATACCAACCCGCCGAGTATAGCACCGGGAGGCGGGTTGGATCGCACCTCACCCACTGGCCCCCTCCCTAACCATCCCCCGTCCCGACAGGGGAGGGAACATACCCGTCCCTCCGCTGCGCGGGGGGACCATAGGGGGTCCGGCCAGCGTGGCCTAGCGGCCGAGGATAAAGCCGACGACGGCGCCGGCGGCGATTAGCCAGAGCGCGTCTATCTTGAAGCGTGCGAGGGCTATGGCTGCCACTGCACAGACCGCAATGGACCAAGGAGTGCTCAGGGCGACGGCAGCCAGTGGCACCGATGCCGCGGCGATGGCCCCGACGACGGCCGCGCTCACGCCCTTGAGAAACGCGCGGGCGTAGGCGTTGTGCTGGATGCGAGCCAAGAACGGGCCGGTGCCGAACAGCACGAACACGAACGATGGCAGGAAGACTGCGATGGTGGCGACCACCGCTCCGACCCAGCTTGCCGCCATGTAGCCGACGAACGTCGCCGTGGTCACGATGGGGCCGGGCGTTGTCTGACCGAGTGCTACCCCGTCGAGGAATTGCTGGTGCGTCAGCCAACCGAACTGCTCCACAGCATCGCCCTCGATCAACGGGATCAGCACGTAGCCACCGCCGAAAAGCAGTGCTCCGGCCTTCAGGAAGACCCAGATCAGGGCGGGCAGGGCGCTGAGGTTGGCGGTCCAGGAGGTCGCCGGTGCCTGAAGCAAGAGCAGCCCGGCGGCGGCGGCCGGCGAGCGTGGGAACCGGAACCGCCCGCCAGGAGGGCCGTAGAGCCAGATGCCGAGCAACCCGGCGGCGAGTAGGGCGACCAGCTCACCGCCCCGCACTGCCAGCGTCAGTGCCATGCTCGCCAGGCCGATCAGCAGTAGGCGCCAGTCGGTGATGCCGGTGACGGCCAGCCGGTAGGCGGCGATGACGATAATCGCCACGACGACCGGCTTCAGGCCCGCAAACACCGCGCCGACTTCCGGGATAGTGCCGTAGGCCCGGTAGGCCCAGGAGAGCGCCAGCAGCATGACAAAGGCCGGCAGGATGAACGCCAGCCCGGAGATGACACCACCGAGTCGACCGGCACGCAGATAGCCGAGATGAATCGCCATCTCGGTGGAGTTGGGGCCAGGAATCAGGTTGGTCGCCGCGAGGGCGTCCAGGAAATGCTGCCGGTCAATCCACTTGCGCCGGCGCACCGCCTCTTCTTCCATGAGCGCGATGTGGGCCGTCGGGCCGCCAAAGCCGATCACGCCCAGCTTGAAGAAGAGGCCGGTCACCTCGGCCAGGGAGCCTGACGGCACCCGCCGCGCACCATCCCTCCCATCATCGTGCGCGGCGGGCGCGTCACTGTCCGGTCGCTCCTGCTCTGTGCTCATGCGTTTCCTACCCTCCGCTGTCAGGTCCGCACTACGTATACCATCTCCATCGGTAAGCCCTTGCAATCGCTCGGAGGGCACTCAGGGAGAGTTCGGAGATTATCCGGCCAACCGAGCTTGGCCGTGACCGCCGCTGCCAGGGCGTCGAGAATGTCATCCCTCGCAACTTCCTTCCTCAGGTACTCGTCAATCGCGCTATCGTATATCTCCTGAGTATATGGCTTGATCTCCTGGAGCACGCGGAGACGATCACACCTCCCTTGCCGTGTCTTCTTCCTAGACCTCATGGGTTGCCCTTCATTCAAGGCCCAGAAGCAAACCTCGGGATGGACTTCTCTCACCGGCGGTGTTGCGCTCGCTCCACGATCCCGCAGCACCGTATCTACTTCAGCAATCTTGGGTGCTATTGCAAACGCTTGTCTGCTTATACACCTCTCCGCAAAGCGATGCTCAGTCATTGCGGCACAGTTGTAGTCTCCCGGTGATTTGGCCGCTTGCCTCACTGTCGGGCGAGTTGGCGTTGGGAAGACACTTGACCCACGAGGCCGGCCGAGTAGCTGCCTGGCCTCGGGGTCGCAATCTCGTCCTTCCTCGCCTTGCGGCAGCCCGATCGGGATATCCACGAGCACCAGCTTGGCCTCGCCATAATGGGCCAGTAGCTTGCGGAACGTCTTGAATGCCCGCACCTCGTAGCCGTCGCAGTTGTCAAGCCCGACGCTGAACCACCCGTAAGGACAGCCGTCCACGCCGACGAATTTCGATCTACTCACACTCATCGCTCCCAAGCCTCAGTTCCCGCTGGTGCTGGCCCCCCTATGGTCCCCCCGCTGTGCAGGGGGACGGTGCTTCCCTCCCCTGTCGCAACGGGGGAGGGTGAGGGTGGGGGCCAGTCCCGGCGGCAGCAACACGATTCCGGCCAGCCGCTTTGGCGGCGTAGAGAGCCGCGTCGGCCTGCGCCACCAGCGTCGGACCGTCGGCGGCGTGGTCGGGGTAGGCCGCCACCCCCAGGCAGATCGTTAGGGAGACGGGTGTCCCTAGGTTGACCGGGCGGGACTCGATGCTGCGGCGGGTACGCTCGGCCATTGCCAACGCCTGGCCGAGGTTGGTCTCGGGTAGGAGGATGGCGAACTCCTCGCCACCGTAGCGGCACACGTAGTCGGTGGCGCGCACGGCGCCGAGCAACAGGCCGGCCACGTGCTGCAGCGCCAGGTCGCCCATCGGATGCCCGAACGTATCGTTGACCCGCTTGAAGTGGTCAACGTCGGCCATTGCGAGTGATAGCGGGCGGTTGTAGCGCGCCGCCCGCCGCGTTTCCCGTGCGAGCGCCAGGTCGAAATAGCCGCGGTCGTATAGCCCGGTCAGCTTGTCGTGGGTCGACTCGTCGGTGAGCTGCGCGTTCAACTCGCGCAGACGCTGTAAGTATTGCGCCGTATCGGCCATGGTCGCATCCACATAGGCGTCGGCGAACGCCAGTGTAGCCAGGTCAACCACACGCTGCACCCGCTGCGTGCCGGCCAGCACGGCGGCGGGATCGTCTGCCCACGCGGTCCGGAGCACGTGCTCCATGCCGCTGCGTAGCTCGGCAAACGCTTGCAGCGGCTCGGATAAGCGGAAACCCTGCTTGGCGCGTTCCGCCGCCACCTCAACGGCAAACGCCCGCAGCCCGCCCACCTCCTCGGATTCCAGCGCCCACACCAGCGCGTCGAACGCTGCACCCGTGCTTTCGCGTAGCGTGTCCGGCGGCTGCACCGCGTAGCTGCTATCCGGCATCCCGCGGAGCGTGTGCGTCAGGCCCGCGATGATCTCATCACGGGCACAGCGGAGGACGGCGCCAAGCCGCTGCCGGACGCTATCGTCGGCACGAGAAGTCGCCGCCCGTGTATTCAGGTCTCGCCTCCCCTTACGAGTAGCCGGTAGCCCGTGACCGGTGGCCTGTAGCTGACCACTGGCCACTGACCACTGGCTACCGGCCACTGAATCACCACTCGCGCAGGCTGTCGGTGGCCGACAGGCCGGCGTCTTGGCCGAGCGCAAAGGCGGTGGCGATGAGATTGCGCTCGCCCGACACAATGTCCCCGGCGGCAAACAGGCCCGGTACCGGATCGCCGGCCGCCGTGAGCACCTGCCGGTCGTCGTTGACGATCAGCAGCCCTTCCTCGTCGGTCTGCACGTCCCAGCCGTCGAGATACCGCGTATTCGGAATCAATCCCTCGTCCACGAGGAAGCCGTCGAAGTAGCGCTCGGTGCCGTCGGCAAACCGAAACCCCAGTAGGTCGGTGCGCTGGCCAATGTGTGCCGCGATCTGTGTCTCGACAATCTCGATACCCTGCGCCTGCACGGTTGCCACGTCCTCCGCCTGGAGGCCGTGGGGCCGACCGTTGGTCAGAATGGTGATCTTGTTGGTGAAGTCTTGTGCGCCGCGGGCGGCGCCGAAAGCGTCGTCTCCCAGAGCGAGAATGGCGAGGTGCTCGTCAATATGCAAATGCCCATCGCAGCGAATACAGACGTGCCAGCCGCGCCGATTGCCGGCAAAGCGGAACACCGTCTGGTACCGCTGATAGAGCCGCTCCGCTTGCTCGTTCACCTCGATGTCGGGCCACACGTCGTCGAATCCCGAGGCCACGACGACGGTCCGGGCCTGGAAGCGGGTGTGCTTGCTCGGACGTTCGCCGCGGAGCGGCTCGACCGAGGTTTCCAGCGCAAACAGTGTCGGCTCGACATCGAGCGCTTGGAGCTTGAGCACGTAGCCCGGCCGGTACTCGATACCGGTGCGCCGGGTGCGACCGCCGATTGTCACCTCGCGCACCGGGCGGCTGGCCATCCACTCGCGCAGCGCCCGCATGAAGTGGCTGCCGATGACCCCCTCGAAGACGGGCGCATCCTCGATCTGCACCGACTTCGACCAGAAGGCCCGCCCTTTGAGGTGGCTGATCGGCCCGGCGTCGAGCACGAGCACGTGACGGGCCTGGTGGGCGGCAGAGATCGCGGCCTGCGCCCCGGCCGGCCCGGCGCCGATGACGGCCACGTCGTAGACGGTGCCGTTCTCGCTCGCGGTTGTCATAGGGTGGCCTCTCCTCACCTGAGCTGCGGCGATTGTACCTGTGACAGTGGCCTCCACGCCGGTAGCGGTCATGGCCGGAGGGGTGATGCCCACGGCCGGAGGCTTGACGCTCGCGCCTTGCCGTCGGTACTATGCAGGGCGGAAGATTCCGTCCCAACGAGGGACTCACTTCACTCGTTCCACCGGCACGCTCCCTCACGCAACCCCCTGTCGAGCACCCGCGTGCGGTGCGTTGTGCCTCAGCCTGCTGGGGCAGACTGGCGGTGGGACATGGCACAAGCGCTGGCGCGCTCCGAGTAAGCACAATAGCTGCCTCCTGGCCGTTGATCGGCCGGTTGGAGGCCATCCCTCAAGAGGGAGTGATCTACAAATGGAACCTGTTGTATTCCTTGTTATCGGTATCGTGATAGCGGGACTCGCGTTCGCTGTCGGCACCGTATTGGGCCAGCGGCGGCGCGAGGCGGTTGCCCGCCAGCCCGACGAGGAGGCCGCCGCGCTGCTTGCCCAGGCACAGTCGCGTCACGACAAGCTGCTCGCGGCGGCGCAAGACGAGGCGGCGCAGTTGCGCCAGACTGCCGAGCGAGACGGGCGTGAGCGCCAAGGGCGGCTGGAGCGCCGCCAGCGGCGGCTCAACCAATGGGAAGAAGACATCGAGCAGCGGGCCGGGCGGCTGGATCAGCGTGAGCGCGTCATCACGCGGGAGAATGTGAAGGTCGAGCAGCTGCACGCGCAGGCGAAGGCTGCCGCCGAGCAGCAATCTGAGCTGCTGGAGCGCCTGAGCCGCCTGTCTCAGGAAGAGGCGAAAGAGTTGCTCCTCGAGCGCATCGAGTCGCAGATTCGCCAAGAGGCGGCGCGCCGGGTGCGGGACATCGAGCGGCAGACCCAGGAAGAAGCCGAGAGTCGCGCCCGGCGGATCATCACCGAGGCGATCCAACGCTACGCTTCGGACCAAACCGTCGAGGTGACCCAAACCGTCGTGCCGATCCCTAACGACGAGATGAAGGGCCGGATCATCGGGAAAGAGGGGCGCAACATCCGGGCGCTGGAGCAGGCTACCGGCGTGGACCTCATCATTGACGATACGCCCGAGGCCGTCGTGCTCTCCAGCTACGATCCCATTCGCCGCGAGATCGCCCGGCACGCTCTCTCCAAGCTGATCCTCGACGGCCGCATCCATCCCACCCGCATCGAAGAGCTGGTAGCCAAGGCCAAAGTCGAGGTTGACGCGCACATGCGCCAGGAGGGCGAGAAGGCCGCCTACGAAGCCGGCGTCCACGGGCTACCAAAGGAGCTGATCCGCACCCTGGGCCGCCTGAAGTTCCGGACCAGCTATGGACAGAACGTCCTCAATCACTCGCTGGAGGTCGCCCTGCTCGCCGCGACGATGGCCGGTGAGCTACACGCAGACGTGGACATTTGCCGTCGTGGCGGTCTGCTCCACGACATCGGCAAGGCTTCCACGGGGGACGCCGAAGGGTCGCACGCGCTCGTTGGCGCGGAGATGGCGCGCCGCCACAACATCGCTCCCAAGATTGTGCATACGATTGCGGCGCACCACTTCGAGGAGGAGCCGCAGACGGTCGAGGCATTTCTGGTCGCAGCGGCCGATGCGATCTCGGCCTCGCGTCCCGGCGCCCGCCGCGAGACGACCGAGGATTACATCCGGCGCTTGTCCGCGCTCGAAGAGGTCGCTGGCTCGTTTCCCGGCGTGGAGCGGTCGTTCGCGTTGCAGGCCGGGCGCGAAATCCGCATTATGGTCACGCCCGAAGAGGTGGACGAGTACGCGGCGCATCGGCTCGCCTCCGACATCGTCAACAAGATCGAAGAGTCGCTCAACTACCCCGGCCAGATCAAGGTGACGGTAATCCGCGAGACGCGCTTCGTCGAATACGCCCGCTGAGGGCAGCATCCGCCCCGGCACTCGTCTTCTCTACTCCCGTCATTCCGGCCTTGAGCCGGAATCCACCGCCGTCTCGGCAACGGCTCGCTCCACACTACGGACGATCTCCCCCGCCAAGGCCCGGTGCGCCGGCGCGAGACCGCCGAGCATCCGCAGCATCGCTGCGGGCTGTGCCGTTGTGGGAGGACCCGATGCGGCGCTATCCTGGCGTGTCACCGGCTCCGGCTGCACTCGCAGCAGCGTGTGGAGACTGCCGGCGCGACAGCCGAGCCGGGTCGCGCCCGCCGTGCGCTCGGCCGCTGATCCACGCAGGAGACCGGCGAGTCGCGTCGCGTCGAATCCCAGCAGGATGCCGACCTGATACAGGGTGCCGGCGCGGCGGCGGACCTGGCACAGCCCCACGACTTTGCGCCCGGCCACCATCACCTCGTAGGGCGAGCGACCGCCAAAGCAGGTGCGGCGGAGCGCCGTCGCGCCGGGGCGCTCGTCGGCACGGAGGTCGGCCGTGTCGCGGCGCGCTGCGTCCGGCGTAACGACACACGCCGCCCAGCCGAGGCGCCGCAACGCTCGTGTCAGCGCCGTGCCGAGCCAGGCATAGGCCCGCACCACGTCCCTGTGACCCAAACGATGCGCGGCCGGCAGCGCGATGTCGAGGTTGAGTAGCCCGTCGTCGGCCAGGACCGCCGTGCCGCCGGAAGAGCGTCGCACTATCGGCAGGCCGGCGCGCCGACACGCCGCGGCGTCGAAATCGTCGAGTGGCTGCCCCACGCCGAGCACCAGCGCCGGCTGCGGCATCACGTACCAGCGCAGCGCTGGCAGGCCGCCGGCGCCAACCGCGGCGAGCAGGCGCTCGCTCCCGGCCAAGAGGTCCGCTGCCGTCCCCGGCGGCTCGTAGCTGCGGTGCCAGGCCTCGCCGCCGTCACGCCGCGACAGAGAGCCGGCGGCTGCGGCGGGAGATGCTGATTCGCGTTGGGTCATCGGTGGCCGGCCGGGGGTCAGTCGGTGAGCGGATCGAAAGCGTGCTCCGCGACGGTCGCCTCGTCGAGGCGCACGCCAAGCCCCGGCCGATCCGGGACCGCCAGGAATCCGTCCTCGATATGCTCCGGGGGATCAACCAAGCTGGCGCGGTAGGGCACCTCGCCCCAGGCGTACTCGAGGATCAAGAAGCTGTTCAGGGTGGCGCAGGCCTGGACACTGGCGGCCGCAGCAACGGGACCGCTCGGATTATGAGGAGCAACGTGTACTTGCCACGGCTCGGCCAGCGCCGCGATCCGCTGCATCTCGGCATAGCCGCCGACGTGTTTGATGTCCGGCATCAATACGTCGGCCGCGCGCTCTACGATCATATCGCGGAACTCGACGCGGTCGTGAAACCGCTCGCCACTGGCAATCATCATCTCGGCACCCGCCCGCACCTCGATCAAGCCGTCCATCTTGTCGTGGGGCACCGGGTCTTCCAGCCAGAACAGCCCGACCGGCTCTAGCTCGCGGGCTACCCGCGCGGCGATGGCCGGCGTCAGTCGGCTGTGGCAATCAACGAGCACCAGCGCCGCCGGCCCTACTGCCGCCCGCACCGCCTGCACCCGTTCCACCCCCAGCTCAATCGTGCGCCACGTCTCCGGCCGGTCGAGGTCGCGCGGCTGCACGTCATCGAATGGCGCCAGCTTCACGCCTTGAAAGCCCTCGGCCATCGCTGCCCGCGCGTTGGCCGCGAAACCCTCCGGCCGGCGATCCTCCGTCGCGCGATTGATGTTGGCGTAGAGCCGGATCCGCTGCCGCAGCGGCCCGCCCCAGAAACGATGAATAGGCACGCCGAGCGCCTGGCCGTTGAGGTCCCATAGCGCCTGCTCCAGCCCCGACGCAGCGGTCCGCAGCAGATGACCGGCGGTGGCTCCCGGCAGCTGCCGGCTCAACGCGGCCACCCGCGTCGCATCCTGGCCAGCGAGCTGCGGTCCCAGGCGATAGCGAACGGCGGCGGCGAGCAGCCGGTCATCGCCGGAGTGGGACGCCTCCCCCAAGCCGACGAGGCCCTCGTCGGTGTGGACGCGGACGAAGAGCCAGTTGCCGCGCCGGTTGACCTTGACGCCGACGATCTCGATGGCTGTGATCTTCATAGTGACATTCCCCGGATTCCCGCAAACGCGCAACTGACGGATGGGGGGGCTGTTCAAAGTAGTGACCGAGGTATGTTAGTCACCGCGCCGCTCGTTTGTCTATCACGTAGATGCTCGCCGGTGTGCCGAGGAGCGACAGCCTCCACGTCTTCTGCAAGACCAGTCCCGGTTCGGCAGCCAAAATCTGCTCCACCAAGCGCTGCTCGCCGGTGAGAGCGACCAGCCGCGCTGCCGGCCGCAGGACGCGCCGTATCTCGGCGAAGACTCGCCGGTAGAGCGAGCGGTTGTGCCGGTGCGACCCATGCCGCTGGCCGAAAGGGAGATTCACTACCGCCTTATCAACGCTCCCGTTGGGCAGGGGCAGCGCTTCCGCGTTCCATTGACGTAGCTCAATATCGTCGGCCAGCGGACCGACGTTCGCGCGGCCCGTCACAACGGCGTTGTCGTCCAGATCGCCGCCCACAATCCGCTTGTACGGTCCCATCAGCGCCCGCTCGGCCAGGATGGTCCCGGCGCCACACATTGGGTCCACGAACACGTCGTCGGGCTGCGGCCGAGAGAGCCACACCATTGCAGCCGCCACCGTCGGTCGGAGCGAGGCCGGGCTATGCGCCTGCTTGTATGACCGATGGCGCATGGTCCTGTCGGACAGCCGGATACCGCAGAGGAACTCCCGCTCCAGGAGCGTGGCCCAAATCTCTAGGTCGGCGTCGTCATCTACGCGCCGCCACTTCCGGTTGTACCGGTTCAGCACGCCTTGCTCGACGGCTCGCCGCAAAGCCGCTCGGCGGTAGGCGGGTCCGCGGCCCTGCATCCTGGATACTACTCTGAAGCGCGTGCGCCCGCGCTGGCGTCCCCGCCGTCCCTGCCGATGGACTTGCAGCCCCACGTCGAAGAACCGGGACTGCACCATACGCTGTGAGAGCGACTGCAACCCGGCTCGGTCCGGTGTGACGGTACTGGCGTGATCGGTGAGGTAGAACACGTCCTCGGCGGTTCGCAGCCTCAACAGGCCTGCCGGATCATCGCGGTACTCGAAGAGGACTAGCCCGTTCTGCCGGCGATACCGGCGGAAGCCGAGCAATCTCGCCGTCGGGCTGGTGTGCTGGATTTCTTGCCACGTGATCGGCTCCAGGCCGGGCATTGCCTGCGCGTAGAACGTGAAGGCGTTGTTGAGTTGCATCTCGAAGCGCCACTCCACACAAGAATACCTATCCCAGTCAGGCGAGCGAGCCGGGGTGTGTGGGGTGCTGCACCCTGCTAGAATGCGGGGCGGGGTGGAGTAGCCGATGCGTAGAACGGGTGCAGCGGATGGACGACGAGCAAGTACCGCCACCACACGCCAGCGCGGCCCAGCCAGCCGACACGCAGCCCGCCGGCCGGGGCGTGCTGGTCGGCGTGTGCTCATGGACCGATCCGACGCTGCTCCGCTCCGGCTGGTACCCGGCCCCGGCGCAGACTGCCGCGGCGCGGCTGCGCTATTACGCCACGCAGTTCGGGCTGGTCGAGGTGGACTCGACGTACTACGCGCTCCCGTCCGAGCGGGCCGTCGCCGGGTGGATCGAGCGGACGCCGGACGGCTTCGTCTTCAACGTCAAGGCCTACGCGCCCCTGACGCAGCACACCTTGGATGTAAGGACGCTGCCGCCTGTGCTGCGAGACGACCTACCCAGCCGGATTCGTAGCCAGCCCCGTCTCTACGCCCGCGATACGCCGTTATGGCTCACGCGCACGCTCTGGCAGCACTTTCGGACGGCCGTCCGGCCGCTGCACGAGGCGGGCAAGCTGGGTGCCATTCTCTTGCAGTTCCCGCCCTGGTTCCGCATCAGCCGCGCCAATCGCGACTACATCACCCAGATACGCAAATGGCTGCCGGACTACCGGCTGGCCGTAGAGTTTCGTCATATCTCCTGGCTACAGGAGCGGTCCCGGCAGCAGACGCTGGATCACCTGGCCGAACACGAGATGACCTACGTCTGCGTTGACGAGCCACAGGGATTTCGGTCGAGCGTCCCGCCCATCGTCGCGGCGACCAATCCGGCGCTGGGGATGGTGCGCCTGCACGGCCGCAACCGCGCGGCCTGGGCCGCGCCGGGTCAGCACGGCGCCGAGGAGTCCAAGTACCGCTACAGTCCGGCCGAGTTGAACGAGTGGCTACCCAAGGTGCAGGAGCTGGCCACGGCGACGGACCAGACCCACGTGCTGTTCAATAATTGCTTCGCCGACAACGGCGTGGGCAACGCCGGCGAGTTCGCCCGACTCCTGGGCATCGGTGTGCCCCGCCCCCCGGCGCCGCGCCACCTGCCCGGCCTGGAGCCACCGCCGGAGGAATAGCACTGGAGTTCGCTGCGGAGCGACGGGGCCAAATCCGCGGCACGGCGTCCCCATGGTCAAGGACTTGCATCCAGGGGCGCTGTGCCGGCCATTGGCGGGAGTTGGCGCAGCGTTCGCAAGCGCGAGAAGACAATCAGGGCGAATGCCAACATAATCACGCCAGCGCCGACAAGCAGCGTCGGTCGGAGGCCAATACTGCCGCCGAGTGCTCCGCCGAGGAGCGCACCCAAAGGAACCACGCCGAAGACGACGACGCGGCGGGTGGCATTCACCCGGCCCAACAACTGGGCCGGTGTAATTGCCTGCCGCAAGGTGATCTGGTTGACGCTAAACAGCGTCATGCCACTGCCGCGTAGTATGTGCGCGAGCAGCAACAGGGGGACGGCTACTGCCAACGGGCCAGCCGCCGCTGCCAGGAACAGACATCCCCCTGCGATCACCAGTTGTCCCCAGACTAGCGCCGGACCTGGACCTTGCCAACGCTCAATTGGGCTGGCAAGCGCGGCGCCAACAAGGGCGGCCGCACCACCAGCGGCAAAGATGACACCTAGTAGTGCCGGCGTGACTCCCAGCTCGCGGACCACGTAGAGCACGAGCACGGTCTGTTGCATGCTGTTTCCCAGACTGCCAACGCCTGTGGCTAGGGTCATGGCGCGCAGCACGGGCTGCTCCCACACCAGGCGCAGCCCGTCAGCGATCTCTCGCCAGACATTTTGCCGATGCATTCGCAGTGGTGCCGGCTCCGGTGAGCGAATGCGCCTGAGGAAAGCAGCCGACACGAAGAATGAGAGGGCGTCCAGAAGCAGCACGAACGGCGCCCCAATAAGCTGTACCAATCCACCCGCGATACCAGGACCGGTGACATCAGCCGCCGAGTGGCTGAGTTGCAACTTGCTGTTACCTTCAGCCAGCTCCTCGCGCCGCACCAGCACTGGCAGGTAGGAGGTGACGGCCACGTCGAAGAAGAGCTTCAACGTCCCGGCCAGGAACGCAATGGCGTAGAGCATTTCTATCCGGAGTAGGCCCAAGAATGCAGCCAACGGGATTGTGGCCAAGAGCAGGGCCTGGCCGAGATCAGCGACAATCAGAATAGGGCGCCGGCGTAAGCGATCCACCCACACTCCCGCGAACAGCCCCCCGAGCAGCATGGGCGTGTTCGCGGCTGCACCTAGCACTCCCATCTCAAAGGGCGTGGCGCTAAGGGTCAGGACCGCTGTGAGTGGTAGTGCGACGCTCGTCAGCTGCGAGCCGACAACCGATACGGTCTGGGCAACCCAGAGATTTCGGAAGTCACGACGGCGGAGCAACCCCCAGGCCCATTGCTTGCCCAACAACCTCAATCTCCGTGCATTCACATCCCCACTGCCCCCCTCGGGCAGTGTCGGTCAGCGAGGCGGGCCGGAGATCGGCTCCTCCTGACTCATCCATCGCCCTACGGTATTATCGCCGGAAAAGCCATATCGTACTGCACACTCAGGAGCGCCGCCTACCTGCATCGAAAGGATACGGATGGCATGGATTTGGCCAGTCTGATTCGGGACGTGCCTGACTTTCCGCAGCCCGGCATCGTTTTCAAGGACATCACCACGCTGCTCCAGCAACCGGCGGCCCTGCGCGAGGTCGTGGATCGCTTTGCAGCACACTACCGCGAGCAAGACATTGATGCCGTCGTCGCCATCGAATCGCGGGGGTTCATCTTCGGGGGAGCGCTCGCCTACCAGCTCAACGCCAGCTTTGTGCCGGTGCGGAAGGCCGGCAAGCTCCCGGCCGAGACCCTGCAAGTGGCGTATGACCTGGAATACGGCACCGCCGAGGTTGAGCTACACCTCGATGCGTTGGAGCCGGGACAGCGCGTACTCATCCTCGACGATCTCCTGGCCACCGGTGGCACGGCAGCCGCTGCCGTCCAATTGGTCGAGGAGCTAGGGGCAACGGTCGTGGGGATCGCCTTTGTGATCGAGCTGGACTTCCTGCACGGCCGGCAGAAGCTCGGCCGCCACGCGGACCTGATCCATACGCTCGTCCATTACTGATAGTATTCAGCGCGGGAGGTTGCTGCCCGGCAAGGAGAGGCGGCGCCAGCAATGGGAAAACCGGAGATCAAGACGGTCGAGTGGCACGGCGATAGCGTCTGGCTCATTGACCAGACGCTTTTGCCGGCGCAGCTCGCCATCGTCAAGTGTCGCACCGTGGCGCAGGTGGCTCACGCCATCAAGTCCATGCAGGTGCGAGGGGCGCCGGCCATCGGCGTGACGGCGGCGATGGGCGTGGCGCTGGCGGCGCACTTGGCGGCCTCCGCCTGTGCCGGACACCGATCCGGTAACGGCGAGGCGGCGGTCCATGCGGCCGTGGATGCTGCCTGCCGGGAGCTAGGAGTCACGCGCCCGACGGCGGTGAACCTGTTCTGGGGCCTCGAACGGATGCGCTCGGTAGCCGAGGAGCTACGTGGCACGGGCACTGAAGCCGTGGCGGCCGGGCTGGCCGCGGCGGCCGAGCAGTTGGCCGCGGAAGACGAGGCCACCTGCCGCGCGATGGGCCGGCACGGCGCAGCGCTCATCACGGATGGCGACGGCGTGCTCACGCACTGCAACGCCGGCGCGTTGGCAGCGGTGACTTACGGGACGGCGTTGGGGGTGGTTCGCGCGGCGCATGAAGCGGGACGCGACATCCACGTCTGGGTAGATGAGACGCGCCCCTTTCTGCAAGGCGCGCGGCTCACGGCCTGGGAGCTACAGCAACTCGGCATCGATTCCACGCTGATTACCGACAACATGGCGGCACACTTCATGTCCCAGGGACGTATTCAGAAGATCGTCGTCGGCGCCGACCGCATTGCCGCGAATGGCGACGTGGCCAACAAGATCGGCACCTACGCGCTGGCCGTGCTCGCCGCGCACCACGGTATTCCCTTCTACGTCGGAGCACCCCTCTCCACCGTGGACTGGGATGTGCCGGATGGCGCAGCGATACCGATTGAGCAGCGCGACCCCGACGAAGTGACCCACTTGCGCGGGGCGCCGCTGGCGCCCGATGGCATGGCCGCCGCCCATCCGGCCTTCGACGTGACTCCGCATACCCTCATCAGCGCGATCATCACCGAGGCCGGCGTGCTCCACCCACCACTGGCTGCATCGTTGGCCGCGGTGCGCCCGGCGGCGCCGGCTGGTGACGCCACGTAGACGGCATATGATCGGGCAGACGGACGTGCCAGGAGACCAACGGTCGCCGTGCGGACTTCCCTTCCCTGAAGGGAGGGGGCCGGGGGGTAAGTGGCGCAGATCAAGCGGTCAGGAGCGAGCATGACGGCAGCATTGCCGCAGGCGCAAGTCGGAGTGATCGGAGGCAGTGGCTTTTATGAACTGGCCGGCTTTACCGACCGGCGGGAGGTCGTCGTCGAGACGCCGTTCGGGTCTCCGAGCGACGCGCTGACTGTGGGGCAGCTGGGCGGTATGGGCGTGGCGTTTCTCCCCCGTCACGGTCGCGGGCACTCCGTCATGCCCTCCGAGTTGCCGGTACGGGCCAACGTCCACGCGCTCAAGCAGCTCGGTGTGCAGTGGGTGATCTCGGTCGGCGCCGTGGGCAGTATGCGCGAGGAAATCCGACCGCTCGATCTGGTCGTACCCGACCAGCTCTTCGACCGTACCAAGAGCCGGCCGTCCACATTCTTCGGCGACGGCCTAGTCGTCCACGTCGGCTTTGCGGAGCCGTTCTGTCCGCTGCTATCCCAGGCGCTCTTGGCGGCGGCGCGTCAGGTCTGTGCCGGACCCCGATCCGGTATGGGTGCCCGTGTCCATGCCGGCGGCACATACGTCTGTATCGAAGGGCCGCAATTCTCCACGAAGGCCGAATCGCGCATTTACCGCCAGTGGGGCGTGGACGTGATCGGCATGACGGCAATACCGGAAGCCAAGCTGGCCCGTGAAGCGGAGCTTTGCTACGCCACCCTGGCCCTCTCGACCGACTACGATGTCTGGCACGAGTCGGAGGAGCCGGTGACGGTCGAGATGGTCGTGGCCAATCTGCTGAAGAACGTCGAGACGAGCAAGCAGGTCGTGCGGCGGACCATAGACGCCCTGCCCATCGAGCGCTCGTGCCCCTGTCCGACGGCGCTCCGCGACGCCATCATCACGCAGCCGGATAACATCCCGGCCGACACGCGCCAGCGTCTCGATCTGCTCGTTGGCAAGTATCTCACATGACTGCCGACCAGCCTCCCGACCGTCATTCCCGCGAAAGCGGGAATCTACAGTCTCCCCGTATCGTCGTCACGGGCACGATTGGGCTGGACACGGTCGAAACACCGTTCGGCAAGGTCGAGGCGGCTCTGGGCGGGTCCGCCTCCTATTTCGCGCTGGCCGCCTCGCTCTACTCGTCCGTCAGTATCGTCAGCGTCGTCGGCGAGGACTTCCCCGCTGGCTACCAGGAGCTACTGACCCGGCGCCGCCCACATGGTGGCTCTCCTATTGACCTCACGAGCGTGGCACGGCTTCCTGGGCAGACCTTCCGCTGGGGCGGACGCTACCGCTACGACCTCAACACCAGAGATACGCTGTTCACCGATCTCAATGTGCTGACCGAGTTCCGACCGGTGCTCAAGGAAGCCGAGCGCTCGGCGCCCTATGTGTTTCTGGCGAACGTTGATCCGGCGCTTCAGGCGCAGGCGCTGGATCAGGCCCGGCAGCCGCGGCTGACGATGCTCGATACGATGAACCTGTGGATCGAGCACAGCCGCGAGGCGCTGACGGAGGTGCTGCGGCGCGTGGACGTGGTGCTGGTCAACGACGAGGAGGCGCGCGAATACACGGGCGAGTACAGCGTGTTCAAGGCGGCGCGCGCCATCCGTGACCTGGGACCGCGCATCGTCATCGTCAAGCGTGGCGAGTATGGCGCTATCCTAGCCAGTGACGGGGGCTACTTCTTCCTGCCGGGCTATCCGCTCGAAGACCCGCGTGACCCGACCGGCGCCGGTGACTCCTTTGCCGGCGGGTTTCTCGGCTATCTCGCCAGCGTGGATATGACGCTGCCGGAAGCCGGTGGTGCGGCGCTGGCGCGGCATCCGAGCATGGCCAGCATTCGCCGCGCGTTGGTCCACGCCAGCGTCGTGGCCTCGTTTGCGGTAGAGCAGTTCAGCGTCGAGGCCCTCGTCGAGCTGACGCCGGAACAGGTCCGGGCACGCTTTCGTGAGTTCAAGCGACTGACCCATTTCGATGAATGACGACAACCGTTTGCACCATCCGTTAGAGTGCTGGGTGGTACAAACGGACGCGACAAAGGAGCAGCGTAAGCATGACGGTTGATCTAGCGGTAGCCAGCGACATCAAGGACCCGGCACTCGCCGCCCAGGGCGTGCAGCGGATCGAATGGGCGGCGGTGGAGATGCCCGTCGTCCGCCTGATTCACGAGCGCTTTGCCCGCGAGCAGCCGCTACGGGGCGTGCGGTTGGGCGCCTGCCTGCACGTGACGACGGAAACGGCCAATCTGATGCGCGCGCTCCAGGCCGGCGGCGCCGAGGTCGCCCTGTGTGCCTCGAATCCGCTCTCGACGCAAGACGACGTGGCGGCGGCACTGGCGGCGGAAGGGATGGCGGTGTTCGCCATCAATGGGGAAGACGAGGCGACCTACTACCGGCACATTCAGGCGGTGCTGGACACTCGTCCGCAGCTCACGATGGACGATGGCGCCGATTTGGTCGGCGTGCTGCACAAAGAGCGGTCCGATCTGATCGCCGAGGTCATCGGTGGCACCGAG
>JAJDZR010000074.1 GCA_022824545.1 Chloroflexota bacterium | reverse complement strand
TGCGGCGGGGGGAATAGGCAATGGTGCAGGTGCGGCTCACGAAGCTCCTCGATACGGCCTACGTTGATTGTTGAAGGTCAGGATTTGGCTGATCGCGCCCTAGCACTCGCTATGTCTCTCAGAGGGGCATAGGCGCATCCGGCGGTGGCGAGGCTCAGTTGTCGCTAGATGAATCCTCGAAGATATCTTGGAGGTCTAGGCCCGTCTCTTTGGTGATGCCATTGACGAGGTAGTAGAGCGCGATGACGAGAATGATGATCGAGGGGACGGTGATGACCGGGAAGCTCAGGGCGGTCATGCGCCCTAGCTCCTCGTTGAAGGCAGTGCTGCCCGGCGCGCTGACGACGACGACCCGTGCCAGGACATAGTTCAGCACGGTCGAGACGAGCAGCCCGAATACGACCATATACGTGGCGACGACCAGCCGGCGCTCATAGGCTTGGACCCGGCCCCGCTGCCGCAGGGCCGTGTAGACCCGTTCGACGGCGATGACTTGGTGGATGATCGTCTTGATAAGCGGGTACCGGGTCCGGAGCGAGACGAGCACCGCCACGCCGATGATGAAGGGAACGGCCGCCTCCTTGATTGCCAGCCACTCGACCGGCAGCTTGAGCAGGCCGATACCGCCGGTGAGCAGCACGCTGACGAACCCCAGCGCCGAGTAGAAGTTGTACCCGCGCCGCACGACGAATTCATACAAACCGTAGCCGACCGGAAATGCGAGGGCCAGGAGCAGCCCGTACACCGGTCCCAACCGGTCCTCGCGGCTGAGCTGCATGAGGACGATGGCCGGGAGGGCGATGTTCAGCCCGATATTCAGCAGCGGGTTTTCGCGGCGCGCTTTTTTGGCATTGGCGCTCATTGGCACTCCACTCCGAATCTACAACCGCCGGCTCGCCTGGATTCCCGCTTTCACAGGGCACACCATGGCCCTGGCACGACCACCGCGCCCCCCTGTAGTCCCCCCCTTGCGACGGGGGGACGTGGATTCCGGGGTGCGTCAACAGTGCCTAGCCGGGCACCCATTACCCCAGCGTCTCGCGGGCCAACTGCCAGGAGAAGGGGGTGCCATCCGGTAACGCAGCGCCGACAGCGGCAAAGGGGATGCGTCCCTCGTCGTCCGGGTTGTAGAGGCGGGTCGGGTAGTTCAACAGCGTACCCGGCGCCGGCCCGGTGACCAGGAAGCCGTGCAGCGTTTGGCGCGGAATGAGCACGATGAACTGACCGTCGCCGGGCGCGTCCGGTCCGATGTGAAAGAGGTTGAGGCGACCGGCCGTGGGCGATTCGCGCCGCCAGTCGTAGATGGCCACCACAAGCTGCCCGGCAATACACAGAAACCGATCCTCCTGATGCTGATGGACGTGCCATTGCGCCTCGTCGCGGGCCACGCCTGGCTCGGTCTGCGAGTAGTAGCATTGCGCGAACGGCCGGTTGTCCGGGTGGTAGACGTCCGGCCAATCGGTACGCAGGGTCTCGACCAAGATGCCCCGCGGGTCGGCGTTCACCCGCAGCGGCCGCAGGACGACATCGTGGATCAAGCCCTCCGTCCGGTCCGGTGTGAGCAGCGGTAGCTTGTTCATGGTGCTCTATGCGCTCAGGTCACGTGCATTGCTGGTCAGGCGACGGCGACGCGGCCAGCCGCTGAGATAGTCCTTCAGGGCCGCTGTCCGAGAGCGAGGGTCCGGCGCTCGCCTAACGCCTCGTTGACCACGACCAGTCCCCCTTCATCCTCGGCCCACAGCTGTTCATTCGCATTCAGCAGCTCAATCCCATACACCGTCCCGTCCGGCGCCACATCCACGTGGATTGCATCGTTGACGCGAACGGTCTCTACCTCCACAGTTTTTGCGTGTAGTCGCAGGTAGGCGATATTGTAGCGGGAGTCGTAGGTCAGCTTCATGGTGCTCATTCTCTCCGTGCTCTTGGATACTTCCTAGCTGAAGCGCAGCAGGTCACGGAAATGGTCGGGATCGTTGAAGGGGCCGACGACCGAGAGGTTGAGCCAGCCGGGGCCGTAGACGCGCTGTGCGACCCGCAGGATGTCGGCGGCGGTGACGGCCTCCACGCGCTCGACGACCTCATCGGCCGTCAGAATCTCGCCGCGCAGCAGCTCCTGGGCAGCGTACCAGCCGGCCACACTACGGCTGTCTTCCAGGCCGAGCCACAGCCGTCCTTTCACGAACTCCTTGATCTTGCGTAGCTCACCCGCGGGCACGGCTTCCTGCCGTAGCCGATCCACCTCGCGCAAGATCGCCGCAATGGCGGCCGGCGCTCGCGTCGGGTCCACTCCCGCGCTCACGATGGCCGCGCCGGTATCGTGGAATTGGCTGATGCCGGAGTGGACATCGTAAGCCAACCCTTGCCGTTCTCGCACCTCCAGGAAGAGCCGCGAGCTCATACCCTCGCCGAGGATCGCGTTGGTCAACGCCAGGGTGAAGCGGTCGGGGTCGGCGTGGTCCAGGGCGTGCCCGCCCAGCAAGAGATAGCACTGCTCGGTCGGCCGCTCGTCGAGCGCCACGAGAGGTTGCCCGTTGGCCAGGTTGGCCCGTGACCACCGCGGCGGTGGGCTGCCGTTCTGGTTTAGCTCCGCTGCGGACTGCTTTACCACCCAGTCCACGTCCACGTCACCGGCGACGGAGACGACCAGATTACGCCGGCCACAGGACCGCGCGAGGTAGTCTTGGAGGTCGGCGCGAGTGAACGCCATGATCGTGTCGCGGCGCCCGACCGTTTCCCACCCCAGCGGATCGTCCGGCCAGAGCAATGCCTCAAGCTGCACGCCAGCCCAGTCACCGGGGCTGTCTACAATCGCATTCAGTTCTTCGAGGACCACACGGCGCTCCTTGACCACTTCTTCCTCGTCAAAGAGCGGCGCACGCACCATGTCGGTCAGGAGATCGAATGCCTTGGGGAGGTGCGCGCTCGCCACCTTGGCCCAATAGACGGTTAGCTCCTTGTCGGTGCCGGCGTTGAGGATACCGCCGACGCCTTCGATGGTTTCGGCGATGATCTGGGCCGAGGGGTATTGCGCCGAGCCTTTGAAGAGCATGTGCTCGAAGAAGTGGGCGATGCCGGCTTGCTCGTAGGACTCGTAGCGACTCCCCGTGCCGAAAAACAAGCCCACGGTTGCCGAGCGGGTATGGGGCATGGGAGCAACCAGGATACGCAGGCCGTTGGGGAGCACGACGCGGTGATATTGGCCGTTAGCACTCGTTGTAGTCACGTCTTCCTCTTGGCTAGGTCGTAGTTGTGGGGCAAGTTGGGACTGGCCCCCCTATGGTCCCCCCGCTGCGGCGGGGGGACGGCACAGTCCCTCTCCCGTCGGGACGGGGGAGGGTGAGGGTGGGGGCCAAAACACCACCTCTTCATCCTGATAAGTAGCTCTCCCGCAGTTGGCACGGCACCTGATCCACTGGCATGGGTTCCAGCGCCAGCGCGAGGTGCCGCGCGACCGCCGCGGTCACGTATTCGGCGGCCTCGTTCATGGGCACGCGACGCCCCAGCAGCCGCGCGACCGAGGTCACGCCGCGTCCGCTGATCCCACAGGGGACAATATGCCGGAAATAGGCGAGGTCGGGATCAACGTTGAGCGCAAAACCGTGCGTCGTCACCCAGCGGGCCGCCTTAATGCCAATCGCGGCCACTTTCTCGCCGTCCACCCAGACACCGGTCAGGCCGGCAATAACCTCGCCGCGCAGTCCCCACGCGGCCAGCGCGTCCGTCACGATGGCTTCCAGGGTACGGACGTAGTGGTGGAGGTCGCGCTGGCGGCGGCTCAGATCAATGACCGGATAGGCCACCAACTGGCCCGGACCGTGATACGTTACGTCTCCCCCGCGGTCAATCTGAATTACGTCGGCGCCCAAGGCCGCGTACTGCCCCGGCGTGCGGAGCAGGTGGTCGGCGCCGCGCGCGCGGCCCAGCGTATAGGTGTGGGGGTGCTCCAGCAGTAGCAATGCCTCGCGGCCGTGGCCAGCGCGCAGCGCCGCCGCGAGCCGCTCCTGATAGGCCCAGGCCGCACGATAAGGTGTGACACCGAGGCGGATCAGCCAGGCCGGGAAGGATACGCCGGGGGAGGGGACGGACTCCTGGGCCGGCTCCGGTTGGAGCGCGGGGGCGGCTGACTGCGGCGCCTCAGCGACCGGCAGACTCACGGCGTCACGCATGGTGGTCACGGCCGGTGCTTTACTCTTGCGCCGCCGCGGGCACGGTGCGAACTTGCTCGACGTGGCGGCGCGCATGGTAGGAGCTACGCACGAGCGGGCCGGCTTCCACGTGCTTGAAGCCCAACGCCAGCCCTTCCTCGCGATACTGCGCGAATTCCTCCGGCGCGACGTAACGCTCGACCGGCAGCTTGGTGGCCATCGGCCGCAGGTACTGGCCGATGGTCAGCACGTCACAGCCCACCGCGCGCAGGTCACGCATCGTCTGCACCACCTCAGCAGGGCGCTCACCCACGCCAAGCATCATGCCCGACTTGGTGGTCACGCCGCCGTCCAGCTCCTTGGCGCGTTGCAGCACCCACAGCGACCGGGCATAGAACGCCTTGGCGCGCACGCGGCGCTGCAACCGCTCGACCGTCTCGACATTGTGGTTGAACACGTCCGGCCGCGCTGCGGCCACTGCGCGGACGGCCGCTTCATCGCCTTGAAAATCGGGCACCAGGACCTCGATGGCACAGTCCGGCGCTTGCTGGCGGATGGCGCGGATGGTTCGCGCGAAGATGTGCGCGCCGCCGTCCGGTAGGTCGTCGCGGGCTACCGAGGTCACTACGGCGTGCCGCAGCCGGAGGGTCGCAACGGCCTCAGCCAGACGCTCCGGCTCGTCGGTATCCACGTCGTCCGGCAGGCCGGTCTCGACGGCGCAAAAGCGGCAGGCCCGGGTACACACGCGCCCCAGGATCAGGAACGTTGCCGTGCGCTGGTCCCAGCATTCGTAGATATTCGGACAGTGGGCCTCTTCGCAGATGGTGTGCAGCGAGAGACCGCGCATCAGCTGGGAGACATCCTGGAACTCCGTGCCCATGTGCATACGGACTTTCATCCAGTCCGGGCGCGGTGGGTCGTCCGCGGGGAGACGAATGCGCTTGGGGAGGCGGGAGGCCTCCGGTCGGCGGCGTTGCAGCTGGATCAACTCTGGTGTAGCCACGTTGCTCTCGGTCGAGGCGCTATCGGAGCAAAGGATAGCACGTTGGCGGGGATTGTCAGCATCAAGATTAACGGGACTTACTTACCTTAGTGGAAATTATCACTTTTACACGCGCTCCCCCCTTCCTTGCCAGGCGGCCCTCTAGCCCGTATAGTGACAGCGCTTCGTGCCAAGAAGCAAGCTCGCTGCGTTAGCGGGATGGTGTCCGCGCCCCCTTGCGGACACAGCGGGATTGTGATTCTTGGCACGAAGTCACCATCCTACCCGTGAGGGGGTTTCCTCATGTGTCCTGCAAGATTAGCACTGATTGTCGTCCTTGTCTTGCATGTTCACGTCCTCCGTTCACTCAGGTATGTAGTTCCCGGGACGGGTGTCTGGGCCGGGGGCGCATTGAAACACGGTGGCCGATAGCCCGGTCATAGAAACGGCAGTGCAGCGAAAGCGGCGCAGAGCCAGCGCACGACAAGCATTTCGCATACGCCGCGAGCATAGTCGCGGCGAGAGAAAGGGGGGATGATGGCCGAGAACTTGGTCATAGAAACCACGTCGCTCACGAAACGGTACGGCAAGATCGTCGCCGTAGACGGTCTCTCGATGGAGGTGCCGCGCGGTCACGTCTTCGGGCTGCTCGGGCCGAACGGATCGGGCAAGACCACGACCATGAGTATGCTGCTCGGGCTGGTGCGGCCGACGGCGGGCAGCTTCAGCCTGTTCGGCGCCCCGCCCCATCACGAAGGCGCGCTGCATCGGGTCGGCGCGATCATCGAGACGCCCGCCTTCTATCCGTACCTCTCCGGGCGCCAGAACCTGGCCTACTTCCAGGGCATCTTGGGAGGGGGCACGCGCGCGGAGCTAGACGATCTGCTGGAGCAAGTTGGTCTGGCAGATCGCGGGAACGACCGCTTCCACACCTACTCGCTCGGCATGAAGCAGCGGTTGGGGCTGGCTTACGCGCTGCTCGGCGACCCGGAGCTGCTGTTTCTGGATGAGCCGACCAACGGGATGGACCCGGCGGGCATGGCGGAGGTCCGCGAGCTAATCCGCAGTCTCGGCACGGACGAGCGGACGGTACTGCTGTCGAGTCACCTGCTGCACGAGGTCGAGGAGGTCTGCGACAGCGTGGCCATCCTCTCGAAAGGAAAACTGATCGCCCAGGGCAAGGTGGCCGATCTGGTACGGCAGTCGCGGGAGCAGATTCGCGTGCGAACGACCGACGACGACGCAGCCGTCGGCATCATCGCGGCATTGGACTGGGTCGAGTCCGTGACCACGGAGGCGGGGGCGCTGATGGTGGTGGCACCGACCGCGCGCTCCGGCGAGCTGACCGCAGCCCTGAGCGAATCCGCGGTCTACGTCACGGAGATGACGCCCGTGCAGGCCTCGCTGGAGGAATACTTCCTCGACGTAACGGGCGAGGATGAAGGAGCTTCGGCATGATTGCTCATATCCTACGGCTCACCGGCTGGGAATGGTACAAGCTCCAACGGCGCTGGATGCCGTTGGTTTTGCTGGCCATCATGATTCTCGTCAACCAGATCGGCTTCTGGGGCCTCTACATCGGGTATCGCACCGAAGCCTTCGGCCCCAGTTTTCACACCTCCATCGGCAACGATGACGAGAAGGTTGACATCAGCTTCAATTGTGCCGACATTCGCGGGGGAAGCATTCCGCCGGAAGTCGCGCAGCTCGACGAACAGGGGCGCAAGCAGGCGCTGGAGCAGATCGATGTTTTCCGTACTGACTCCTGCGCCGGCTACGAGGGGAACCGCGAGGCCATGCGAACGGGCTTGACGCTCCCGTATAGCCTGGGCTTCAGCCTGGGGTTTTCCTACCTGCTCTGGATCATGCTCATCATCATCTTGGCCGGATCGGCGATGGGGGTCGAATACGGGTGGGGCACGCTACGGATGGCGCTGTCCAAGGGCACCGGCCGCTGGCAGCTCTTCGCGGGGAAGATTCTCGCGCTGGTGCTGATGGGCGCTGCGGGGCTGGTGATCGTGGCAGCTACGGTCTCCATCAGCAGCCTGCTTGCCGCGCTGACGCTGCCCGCACCGGGTGACGGAGCCGCACTTGCCGACGCCGGGGAAGACCGGTTAGAGGTCGCGCTGACGTTCGTTAGGCTACTCGGGAAGGTGCTCTACGTCTTCCTCCCGTACATGATGCTGGCACTGTTCTGCGCGGTGCTCACCTCGTCTGCGGCCACAGCTATCGCCGTTACGCTCACCTATCGCGTGGTCGAGTGGGCCTTCGTCCCCATCCTAGTGAACTTCTTCGACTGGTTCCAGAACATCGCCGACTATCTGCCCGGCACCAACGTCTCGGTCTGGCTGGGTCCGGAGTTCCCGCTCGGTAACACGAGTGAAGAAGCGAGCGTACTCCGCGCCTTTCTGGTCCTGACGGCATATCTCGTCATTCTCGGCGCCGCTACCTTCGCGCTCTTCCAGCGGCGGGACATCGCCGGGGCGAGGGGGGCGTGAGCGTTCCGGCCTCACCCCCGGCCGCCTTGTGGCCCCCCTATGGTCCCCCCGTTGCGACGGGGGGACGTGGATTCCCGCCCAAGCGGGAATGACGGAGGACAGGAGGAGATGCTCGGGGAAATTCACCAAGATTCTACGTGGCTACACTTCTGGTCGTGAGAGGAAATGGCACAATCGCGATGATACGTGGCTATGCGCCCCCGGACGCCGCTTGTGCCGGTAGCGGCCGCTGTGCCATTATAGAGGTCACACCGCGTTCGGTACCGAACCCTGGGCAGCCGGGCAACCGGCGGTCAAGGGTGAGGGGTGAACTCTTGGCCGGGAGGCAACTCCCTGCTGTGAGTTACGCAAGTAGGGCGGTGGAGCTAGCGAGCCACTTCCGCTACCTCGGTAGTGGCTCCCGGTGGGTGGGTGCCCATGCATCGGGAGTTGCGCGAGCAGAGTGGTCATGCCGGCGTACCGATCCGGTGCATGGAGCAGGGCGAGTGTACCGGTGAGAGGGTAGCCCGGTGTCCTGTCGGAAGTACGGGTAGCTCCCGACTTCGACCGGGGGTCGTTGGTCGGGGACAGGTCCTAAGAGGCCGAAAGGTTTCTTAGGACTGTTTCTTTTAAGCTAGGCGCAGGATGTGGGGGCATCCGGCGCTGCGGTAGATACACGTACCCACGTCTCGACGGCAACCCGGCCCGGAGTCGGCAATGCCGGAGGTTGTTTCCTATGTCCGTTCGTCCGATCATCGTCCGGCTGGACCACCAGGCGGCCGCCGATCTCATCGGGAGCAAGGCGGCGGGCTTGCAGCGGCTGATGCGTGACGGCGGGCGCGTGCCGCCGGGGTTCGTCGTCACCACTGCGGCGTATCGCTGCGTGGCCGGAGCCGTCGCGGCCGACGGGCGGGATAGCGCCGACGCGTCACGCACTGCGAGTGTGGTGTGGTGCCTCCTTGTAGCGTGACGCTTCATGCGGCTGGCACCCCTGGTCCGGTTGTCACCAACTCGCTGCAAGGGGGCTTCCTCATGACCGTTGATACCGATGGTCAAATCCGGTACGGCCCCGTCCCTCCACGGTAAGCGATCAGGAGGCTTCCCATGAAGATCATTCTCCGACTACTCCCACTACTCATCCTACTCGTCGCCTTCGCACCACCCACCGCCGCCATTCCTGCTGCCGTCGAAACCCGTCTCACCCCCACCTTTACCGCCAGACGTGCCAGAGAACACGACATATTCAACACCATGCGAGCCACCTACCAGGCCCGTTATCCCACTCCTACGCCCTACGTTCAGCCCACATTCACCCCACAGCCCGTCTTCGTCCAGACCACCCCATCACCTTACGCCAGACGTGGAACGTCCGTCTCCTGGACGTACAGTGGCACTACGACGAGATAGTCCGCCAGGCCAACTACAAGACCTACGGGTTACTTCCCGGTGAGCAATGGGTGGCCGTCAAGCTGGAGATCACCAATCATCGGCCGTGACTACACGGGTTACCGATTCGCACGGGGACTTAGAATCCTCTTTGCCCTGCGAACTCCTGACCAGCAACTCATCAGATTTTTCGCTGCTCAGGCTCCAATCCGCACCCACGCGCAAACCCTCGCCAGCTACAAGGCCAACGGGATTAGCGATGGCACCGAGCAAGTCTATCCGCAGTTGCCCGCCGAGTATCACAACTTCCCCTACGAGTTTCACCCCGATCTGCTGACCGAAGGATGGATCGTCTGGGTGGTAAGGACCGCCGACGTGCATAGCCTGCAACTCGGACTCGCTACCGGGGATGGTGGCTATGAGTGGTGGCGGCTTGACTAGGTTCTGTTGACATTTCATTGATAATGGTCGCATGAGCAGCATCAAACTATCCTCGGAACAGTGGGCCAAGATGCTCGAGTTTCTGCGTGGGTGCGCGGGCCTCTACGTTGGGCAGAAAGCGGATTGCCAGCGTTTCATTGCGGGGGGCCTGTGGATGAGTCGCTCCGGCGCCCAGTGGCGGCTGCTTCCGGCCAAGTAGGGGCAGTGGAACAGCGTGTACAAGCGCTTTGCCCGTTGGGCCGACCGTGGCAGCTGGAGACAAATGCACCAGTGCTTCGCTGACAACCCGGATAGGGAGTAGCTCATCATTGACAGCACGGTGGTCCGCGCCCACCCCTGCGCCGCTGGCGCACC